>MENF01000018.1:0-37731 GCA_001769035.1 Bacteroidetes bacterium GWA2_32_17 | reverse complement strand
TTACTATAGTAAACTCCTTGGTTTTCAAAACTTCGCATGCCTCAAACTCGAACATTATAGTTCAGACACTGACTTTATAGACAGACACTATTTTGGTGTTAATTTATACAAAAACAAACCGATAACCGAAAAAATGATAGTTGGAATGCTAACGCCTAATATTGGTGGTAATGTTCCACCAATTGACATATTTGTTGATACTTGCATGAAAAGAATATACGCAAAACTTAACAAAAGTCCTATTCCAAGATGCATACCAATTCCACCTCTTACCTTTCTTGACGAAACTGATAATCCGATTAATGTTAAAACAAAGGTGCTTAAAGGATTTATCATTCTTTGATATTTGTGAACCAAAAACGCATCAATATTTTCTGATCCCTCAAGTTTTTTTTCTTCAATAAAATCATTTAAACGATTATAATTCATAGTTTCTACTATTTCTACACGTTGTTTAAAATCATCGGGACGCAAATTAAGCACTGTGTCTTTTGTTAACCCCTGAATGATGTTATCATGGTCTTTTTGAAAAGTACGAATATAATAATTGTTTAATCTCCAGCAGTTTTTTATGCTATCCCACTGTGCCATATCCGACATAAGTTTTGACACTAATTTTCCGTTTTCAAATTTCTCGACAGAAAATTTATAAGCTATATCAGATTCTACCGAATAATTTTCGAGATAAACAAAAACGCCATGTTCTATTTGCCTGTGGATATTTATTTCATCGTTACGGAATGGATTTCTTATGTATTTATACTCGAAATCTAATTTCTTTTTATTTGAATATGGGATTACGAAATTTGCTAACAAAAATGAAAAAACTGCAATAATTGTTGCTGAAATAAAATATGGACGCATAAACCGCCTGAAACTTATTCCGTTTCCTAAAATGGCAATAATTTCGGTGTTTTGTGCCATTTTTGAAGTAAAAAATATTACTGAAATAAACACAAACAAATAAGAAAATAAATTAATAAAATATGGAATGAAGTTCAAATAATAATCGAAAATAATATTTTTAAAAGGTGCATGTCCGTCAATAAAATCATCGAGCCGTTCGGCAAAATCAAAAACAATAGCGATACTAATAATCAATATAATAGAGTAAACGAAAGTTCCGAGAAACTTTTTAATTATGTATTTATCCAATGTTTTAATTCCGGGAATGTTCATATTCTATGCGATACTTTTTTTACCATTTGTTTTTTCCAATCGGCAAAGCAACCTTCTTTTACTTTGTTACGAGCTTCATTAACAAGCCAAAGATAAAAACTTAAATTGTGAATACTTGCTATTTGTGGTCCCAACATTTCGCCACTAACAAATAAATGTCGTAAATATGCTTTTGTATAGAGTTTATCTACAAACGAATTAGCGTTATCATCTATTTGCGAAAAATCGAGTTTCCATTTTTCATTTTTAATATTTATAATTCCGTTTGAAGTAAATAACATTCCGTTTCTTCCGTTACGCGTTGGCATAACGCAATCGAACATATCGGTTCCTAAAGCAATCCCTTCGAGAATGTTTGCAGGAGTGCCAACTCCCATCAAATATCGTGGCTTTTGTTTTGGCAAAATTGAGTTGACAATTGCAAGCATTTCGTACATCATTTCGACAGGTTCGCCAACCGATAATCCACCTATTGCATTCCCATCGCAATTTAATTTTGCAATTTTTTCGGCGGACTTTTTTCTTAAATCGGCAAATACAGATCCTTGAACAATAGGAAAATATGCCTGCGAATTTCCATATTTTGGTTCAGTATGTTTATAATGCTTAATGCCTCTATTTAACCACAAATTAGTGAGTTGTAAACTTTTTTTTGCATAATTGTAATCGCAAGGGTAGGGAGTACATTCATCTAATGCCATCATTATATCGCTTCCAATAACTCTCTGAATATCAATTACATTTTCGGGTGTAAACAAATGAGTTGAGCCGTCAATATGCGATTGAAATTTTGCACCTTCGTTTGTTAATTTTCTACATTTGGCAAGCGAAAACACCTGATAACCACCACTATCTGTTAGTATGGGTTTCTTCCAACTCATAAATTTATGTAAACCGCCGGCTTTTTCTAATACTTCAGTTCCTGGACGTAAATACAAATGGTAAGTGTTTCCTAATATTATTTGTGCATTTATGTCGTTTTCTAATGTGTTTTGATGTATTCCTTTTACGCTTCCGTCTGTGCCTACGGGCATAAAAATAGGAGTTTGAATTTTGCCATGAGCGGTAGAAATAATACCTGTTCGGGCATCGGAATTTTTATCTTCGGCAATTATTTTAAAATCCATGTAAAAAATTTGAGGGTAAAGGTAACCCAAAATGACAATAAAAAGAGTTTTTGAAAATCGGATTAAAATTAATAGTTGACTTAAGTATAGGGTTTCGGGTTTCAAGTTTTGAGGTTAAGGTTGAGGTTAAGGTTAAGGTTTTTGGTGTGATTATTTACTCGAAATATTTGTAAAAAAATAAGGAGATTACAAAACAACCCGAAATTAAAAACAAAAAACCCGAAACTTCAATAAATTGAGAAATTTAAAAATATTAAGTTGAAATTAAATATTGTTGATTAAATTTGCTTAAAAATAAAATCTTTTTTATGAAAATTCCAAGTTTAAAATATTTAATTCGAAAAACTAAAAGTTCGTTAATTCGGTTCCCTTTTAGTTTGTTTGTTTCTATATTAGGCACATTAACAGCAATTTATGTTGTTGATTTCGATTATACCAATTATACCGATTATTCGAACCTTTACCATTTAATTATGAGTTGCGCTATTGGTTTACCAATGTTTCTGGCAATTACAATTTTTTCGGAACGATTAGAGGTAACTAAAATTCTGAAATTTGTTATTCGTTCTTCCGGGTTTATATTTCTGTTATTTTATTTTTTATCATTGCCTGATGTTATACTTGACAAAAACATGGTTCGTTTTGTGATTTACTTAATTGGTTTTAATGCTGTTGTATCATTTTCTCCTTTTATTGGCTTTGAAAAACATAATGCCTTTTGGCAGTTTAATAAATCACTGTTCTTAAGGTTGTTGCTTACATTTTTGTATGCGGGTGTTTTATATACTGGAATTTCTTTGGCTATACTCGCAGTTGATAAGCTTTTTGGTGTTGATATTAGAGGGGAGTGGTATTTAAGGCTCTGGATTTTTATTGTAGGTGTTTTTTGTGTTTGGTTTTTTATTTCGGGCATTCCTAAATATTTTGATAAACTCGAAGGAGTTCATGTTTACCCAAAAGGAATAAAAATATTTACACAATATATTTTGTTACCAATTGTAACAATTTATGCAATAATATTGTATGCTTATTTTGCGAAAGTACTGATTACACGCGATTGGCCAGTTGGTTGGGTTGTTTATCTGGTTTCGGGATATTCGTTATTAGGCATTTTTTCTTTTTTATTGATATATCCAATATATAACATCCAACAAAATAAAGGTGTACGATTATTTACAAAAATTTTCTTTTATTCTGTTTTCCCATTATTAATAATGTTTTTTATAGCAATCAGTAAACGAATTAGTGAGTATGGATTTACCGAAAACAGAATTTTTATCGTGCTTACAGGAATTTGGCTTACATTTATTTCAATATATCTTATTATAACAAAGTATAAAAAAATAAGAATGGTTCCGGTTTCTATTGTAATAATTGCTTTTTTGTCGGTAAGCGGACCATGGAATGTTTTTAAAATATCGAAATGGAACCAAAAACAACGTCTCGAAAATATTTTAATTAAAAATAATATTCTAAAAGATGGAAAAGTAGTAAAGACAACAAAAACTATTGACACAAAAGAGGATGTTGAAATTTGTTCGATTTTAACTTATTTGGCTGATATGCATGGATATAAATCTTTACAGCCATTATTTAAACAAAATCTTGATACTATTTTTAATACAGATTCCTTAAGGTATTATACAAGTTACAATGGGGTTAAAAAACTTACCGAAATTATGGGAATTGAATATAATATTTATACACCATATTACGATGTTATTCAGTATTCTTTTAGCTGCCAGAACTACGAAAATGAAATTCCGATGCAGATTACAGGATACGATTATTTGTTAAAATATCGTTCATATTATTATAATAACAAAGAAACTGATAATAATGATACAATTATTTCTTCGGAATATAAACTTAATGATAGTTTAAAAATTAAATTATCTTTTTCACCAATTAATGGCAATATGTCTGTTTTACAGTCAGATACAACAATTAATTTTAATATTGTTGAACTAATGAATAAACTGTATAAAAATAAAAAAGAAGGTAATTATGGTTATTATCAGGCAGATAAAAAAGATATGACAATATTTTTAAATTCATCCCATTCATCAATTAAAATTGTTTTTACATTATTATCAGGAGGTATTTCTGATAAAAAATTCTCTTTAATTCGGGAAGTCCAGGCAGATGTTCTTGTTGGCAATAACAAATAAATACCAAATATCAAAACCCAAATACCAAGTTCCAAATTCCAAAGTACCAAATTCTAAATCCTAAATCCCCAATCCCAAATTGCAAATATGTGGACAAATAAATTATTAATATATTTTTGTTTGGTGCTGGCAATGATTTTCTGGGGATTTTCGTTTGTAGGAACTAAAATTTCATTAGACGGAAATATTCAGCCAATAACTTTAGTTTTAATCAGGTTAATTGTTTCATCTGTATTTATGCTGATTCTAACCAGGTCGTTAGGAATTCTTCAGAACATTAAAAAGAAGGATATTAAATGGTTTTTGTTAATAGCTTTTTTTGAACCATTATGTTATTTTTTAGGTGAAACTTATGGATTACAATTAGTTACATCAACATTAGGTGCTGTATTAATATCTACTATTCCATTGTTTGTTCCATGGGCTGCATGGATAGTGTTTAGAGAAAAAGTTTCACTTTTAAATTTATTAGGTATTGTTATATCAATATTAGGCGTATTGTTAATTATTTTTGAACCTAACATTAGTTTTAATGTTTCCCTTTTAGGTATCGCACTTTTGTTTATTGCAGTATTATCGGCAGTTGGATATACTATGGTTTTAAGACATATAATTAAAACATATTCGCCTGTAACAATTATTACATGGCAAAATATTCTGGGAATTTTTGCTTTTGTGCCTTTGTTTTTTGTTTGCGACGTACATTTATTCAACATTTCTTTATTTACACCAAAAATTATTATTACAATTTTATGTCTTGGAATTTTTCCATCTTCACTCTCGTATGTGTTTTATAGTTACGCAGTTAAAGAGTTTGGGGTAAACCGTTCAACGGTTTTTACAAACCTTATTCCTGTTATAACAGCAATATTTGCCTATATAATTATGGACGAAGAACTTACATTATTAAAACTAACTGGTATTTTTGTAGTAATTTTTGCACTTTTTATTTCGCAAATAAATAAAATCCGATAGCAATTGGCAGTTTAATTTTGCAAAGATATGAGCTATCGTATTTGTTGACCGTGTCAAGTTGTCCAGAACAGCCTGCTAAATTTAAGTGTGTAGGCGTATGTTGTTTTATAATACAAGTTTTAATGTTTTTCTTTCAATTCCGATGTGTTCACCTTGTAAGTTTGATATGTCCACCACAGCACCATGTTCAATAAAAATATTGTAAAAATTTTGATAATTATTCCCCCAGTATATCATAGCACAAGCCATTGGTGCACCTTTTCCGCTGTCTATTCCGTTTTCAAGAAAACGAAGTCGTGTGTCGTAAAGAAAACAAATTGCTCTTGCTTTGGTAAAAACATATTTTTTCCAATGAGATGTGTTTGCTGCAATAGGAATAAGAGCTAATACTTCTGAATTATATTCTTCATTTGCGTATGAACATCGTGCAAGCCAACTTTTTATCGTTGTTCCCCTAACCTTGTCAATGCCATACGGTGGGTTAACGTAAATAGTCGGAAAGTTCCAACTCTCTTTCAGTCCGTCATGTACAGGCAGACGATATTCTGTATCGGCATAAACAACAGAATACTCATTTGAACAAGGGTCTAAATCAATGTGTCCGCCAAATATTTCTTTTACTGCCTTCACATATTTGTGTGGCGTTCCCCAACTTTGGCTTAAAGTATTTATGTTTCTTCCTGCACTCATTTTAATATAGTTGTCCAGTTTTTATTTTTCAATTCTTTCAATTCGTCTTTTAAGGTTAATAGTTTTTTCTTTTTCGGAGAAATTATGTTGAACCAACCTTCAATCGTGTTTAGATTTTTGCTGAAATAGTCCAACAAAATGCGGTCTGCTTCCATATTCATTTGAACTTTAGTGAATTGATTTTTCTTTTTGGTTACAGTGTAACTTGAAATGAATGCTTCACGAATTGGAGCAAACTCTTTGGTCGGTTTGAAAAGTAATTTTTCAATGAATTCTGCAAGTCCTACGTCAGTAAGGAAAAGTAGCCAGTCGTAAGATTGTGCAAGAACTTTTAGTTCTTTGTTTTGGTTTTCGGATGTAAACCAATTACCGTGATTGCTAACCACACCAACTGTTAGAATGAATCGTCTTAATAATTCTTTGTCTTTAGAGTAAATTATTTCCTCCATCAAATCCACAAATGGCTTGATTATATACGAACCATCACTTTTGTAAATTATACCGTGAAGCTCACCAGATTCAGTTCTGATTTTTTGAAGTGAAGATGCCGACCGTGCAACATAAGCACCTTGTTTCGCTTTCTCAATGGTCTGTGGTCCTTTACTCATACCTTCTTCAACACCTACTCGTTTGCACTCAAAAACGGAATAAGGTTTTTTGCTTTGTTCGTAAATATGAAGTTCAAACTTGTCGCCTTTGTCTGCTTTAATACTACACAAGAGGAAAGATTCTTTTGATGTTGCAATTGTGCAAGCATTGCGAAGTACACCGTTGTTTAAGAGTTGATTGTTTTTAGGTTCAAACCCTTTAAGGTTGTATTTCTGCTCTTGAAGAGCTTTGAGAATTTTGTTTGCAGTAATTGATTTATCAGTTTTGTCAATTATCAAAAACGAACTTCGTACAATTGGGTGAAGCGAAAACTCAACATTGTGTGTAATGTCTGGATTGCCATATTCTTCAAGTCCTCTTTCAATGGAAATCTGGTTATTTAGTCCCCATGTTTTTATTAGGTAGTAAGTTATAATTTCAACTATTGTTCCTAATGCTCTGCCCGCTGCTTTTTTTGAATCCTTCGCATAATGAAAAACATTGTCAACTAACGCTTTTTGAAGTTTGTCCACTGATTCGTATGCCATATTTTACTTTATTTAGTCAAAGGTAATAATTTTCTCAAATATTTCAAAAATGTCTTTTAACAATTATGCCTAACTATCAGATAATTTTTTAAATAATATTTTGATTTTATTTCTGATAATATAATTTCTTTTCCTTTGTTACATTCCAATATTGTAATAATTTGGCGTTAACTAAACTCAAAAATTACATTTGTTATCATTTAAAGCTTTGGATTAATATAAAAGTATTCATATAAAGTTGCATCTGGGAAAATTTTTAAAGGTTTTACAGGAATAAAAATATTTTCTTTTTTAACTATTAATGTATCTTGTTTTAGAATAATATCATCTTTAAAGCGTCCATCATTACATATCAGTATAAAACCTTTATTATAACTTGTTACAATTCTTTTTACTTCTATTAAAACTTCATTTACTTCATTATTTTGGTCAAGATAAGTAATATTATTTCTTGGTAAATTTGACATAAAAGCGATGCAAAAAGTATTTTCCCAACCCCAGTAATCAAGTATTAATCCCGATTTTGGATTTGCATTTGATTTAACTATGTTATTTATTTCGATACCTTCATTTTTTAATAACCGTGGAATTGGTCTCGCTCCTTTTGAGCTATATACATAAGATAATGCAAAACCCGAAAAAGCAAAAAGTAAAACTAAATAAATTTTCTTTTTATTTAATTGCACAAAATAATATCCGAATAAAGGGAAGCTAATCATATATAAAGTAATGGTAAACCTATGCTGCAATAATAAACTACCTCTGATTGTGTTAAATAAAAAAATAAAAAAAACAATTAAAAAAATAATAGCATAATCTTTTATTATTCTTTTGTATTTATCTTGTTTATAAGTATTTTTTATTGTTTTAATATAATAGAACATTCCTATTGGTCCAAAAGCAAATATCAGGGATAAAGGATAAAACCAAATTCTTCTTAATAAACTTTCAAATGAATCAATTTTATTTGTTTCTACTGCATTAGAAGCCCAGTTAAAACTATTGAAAAGATTCCCACTCTCCTGAAAATTAGAAACTAACCATATACAAGGAAATATAAAAGCTGTAATTAAAAATACAATAAAATCCTTTTTTGAATATTTTATTAAAATTAAAACAGAAACTATAAAAGATAACATCCAGCTTTCATATCGAAACCCACCTGCAATATTTGCAAAAACACCTCCTAAAAAAACATATTTTATTTTATTTTCTTCTAACCCTTTATAAAGTACATAAGCCGATAATATTACAAAAAACAAATAGGGAGTTTCTGCTAATGTTAATAAACTAAGTCTGAAAATTATAGGTGATAAAGAAAATAAAAAGCATAAAATTAATGCTGTACTTTCATTATATTTTCTTTTAAAAATAAAAAATAATGGGAATAATGTTATAATACTTAATATAATGTTTACAATTAATGGAGTGTAAAATTGATTATTATATATTTTTAATGCACTTCCCATTAAATAAAAATGTAAAGGAGCCCAATTACCTGAATTAATCCAAACAGGGTTTTCCATCCAGTTTATTGACATATAAATACGAGAAACACCATCGGCATCAACATATTGTATAAATGGTAAAAGCAAAAGTTTTATTGCCAATAATAAAATACTATAAATTATAAGTTTTTTAAAAGGGTTTTTAATAGCAAAAAAATCTTCTTTATTGTGATCTATATTTATTTCGGAGTTATTGGGATGCATTTAATTTATTTATTTTTCTTTAGTATTTTAATCTGTTATAAAATTTTCCTTTTTAGTATCACAATATCTTCACTTTTGAATATTGTTTTCCATTTATTTGAAATCAATATTTTCTTTATTTCGATTGAGAATTCTTTTTCATTAAGCGGGTATTTTACTTCTTTATTAGAATAAATTATATATTCAGCATCTTTTACAATTGGAAACTGATAAATATTATCTCTTAACGATAAATGTGGCAAAAATGGTGTTTGAGCACTAACTATTACATTGTCAGGAATTTTATTTAATTGCTCATATACTGTTTTTACATCATAATCTCTTTTATAATGAGTTTCTTGGTAAAATCTGATTTTTGATTTGCTTGTAAATATAACAGTATTATCCATTACTCTTATTGTTGAACTTATAACTCCTAATAAAGCTATAACAGAAACAATTTTTAATAATTTAATGTTTTTAAATTCACTGATAACAGAGAAAATTCCAATTGCTAAGATTGGTGCAAATTCAATAGAATATTGTCCGCCAATACCCCACATTTCATAATTATCATTAAATAACTTTTGAAAATAAATGGGGATTAACATTAAAATATAATGTGGTTTTTTAAACAATATAAAAAGTCCTGACGTAAGAACCAGAATATGTAATTCAATCTTTACATAATTACCTAATGGGTGGTTAATATAATTAACAAATAATAGTTTAATAGACTCTAATGGATGTGAGAATATAAATTTTAATACTTCAAATGGGTTATTGCCTAACGAGGAGTAATGAAAGTGAGGATATGTCCCGCTATTTGAAAGAGCAGGCATAACAACCGAAGTAATTAGTATGAAATACAAAATTGATATTAAAAAAAATGTAAGTAAATAACGAAGCGAAATTTTATCATTTTTATATTCAAATAATAAACCGATACAAATAAATGCAACCCAAAGTGAAATATTTTCTTTTGATATTAACAATAGTAAAAGAATTATACATGTTGTTATATGTTTTTTTTGTTTAAAGAAATAAAAGAACCATGGTACAAGTGATGCGGCTATTACATTACTATGGTAATCAAATGATACCGCAGAGAAAACTCCAAAGAACATATAAAAATAAATAGTTGCAAGTAAAGCAACATTGTATTTTGATTTTGAAATAGAGAAATACCTGTAAACTCCTATTCCACCAAATAAAATCATAAATATCTGTACTATTAATAATGTATAGGTTTTAAAAATTAATGATAAAGGAGAAAATATAATTAAATACAAATCAAAATGGTCAGCCAATAAATTTTCTTTAATTTCATTAAAAACAGTACTGTCATTCCATTGAAAATGGATGTAATCATACATTGCATTAGTATATGCTCCTAAATCCAAAGCATAAGTCCTGAAATTATAGTGGTTTACTAAAGATATTAAGGAGTATAATAATCCGAAAATTATTATTGTTAATATTAAGTAATTATTTATTTTATATTTCATTAAGTTTACTGAAAATTATTTTCTTGAAAAAAAATATTAAAGCCAAAATTTATTTCAAATATAACATCATTAATTGAGATATTAAATTGGTTTAGATTAACTTTGTAAAAATTACAATTAGTTTTAAAATAATGAGTATTTATTATTTGCAAGAAAACGCTTGTTTGTTAAAGAAAACATCAAGTTCAAGGCTTGCGATTCAATAATATATGACACGGTTTTAAACCGTGCCATAGTTTTGTTCGAAGCATTACGAAAAAATGGGACATTATGGACAAACTCTATTTATGCAACTTA
Source organism: Bacteroidetes bacterium GWA2_32_17 (assembly GCA_001769035.1). Lineage (GTDB taxonomy): Bacteria > Bacteroidota > Bacteroidia > Bacteroidales > GWA2-32-17 > GWA2-32-17. Next base: position 26,957 of record MENF01000018.1, on the reverse strand, counting down.
AATCAGTATAATAAAGTCTTTAGATCAAATATTTTTATTATGAGAAATTTTGGTACTTTTTTGATTTGTTTTTTCTTGACTTACAGCAATTTTGCTCAGGTTGGCAAAGATTGCTCTAATCCGATGATTATAAATTCGTTACCATTTACAATGTCCGGAACAACAAATGGTTTTGGAATGGATTATCAGGTAGGACCAAACAATACAACTTATATGACAGGTAATGATTATGTTTTAAGATTTCAACCTGCTTATAATATGAAGATTTCTATTGCATTAACCGGAACAAGCTCATTGTGTGGTTTATTTTTAGCTGATAGTTGTCCCGATGCTTCCGGTGTTCATTATCTTTCGTATGTAGAAGCACAAAGTGGGAATCCTTCAATTTCAAGCATTCAGGTTTATAGTGATACTGTTTATTATATTATAATTGACACATATAATGTAGCTAATCTTTTTCCATATACAGCATTTAACATAAATGTAATTAGAGCATTAGATGTAGATGTTGCCGCAATTAAGGTTTACGATCCTTTAACAAGTTGTGAACTGACTAACAATCAACGTTTTGTTTTTGGATTTAACAATGTAGGAATTGATACTGTTATGGAAGTTCCATTAGGCTTTCAAGTAAATAATGATACACAAATTATTGAAATTCTTCACGATACTGTTTTACATGGTGTTACATTTTATTATACTTTTATAACTCATTACGATTTATCACAATTAAATACGATTTACAATATTAAAATGTTTACAGCTTATCCGGGGGATACAAACAGTTTAAATGATACCATTTATTTTCCAATTGCTAACAACGAAACTACAAATGTTTTCCCATATTTTCAGGATTTTGAAACTGATACAAAAGGTTGGTCAACTGCATGGATAAGCCATACTGACCCTCGTTCAAGCTGGCAATATGGAACTCCTAATAAACCAATAATTAATTCTGCTGCATCTGGTAGTAAATGCTGGGTTACAGATACTTTGGGGACATATTTATCAAACGAAAATTCTTATGTTATTGGTCCCTGTTTCGATTTTTCGGCAATAACATTGCCTGTAATTGACCTTGATATTTGGTACGAAACAGACGTTACAGATATTGCTTTAATAGAATATACTACTGATAAAGATCCTGATATTGATTATATTAATTGGCATCAACTTGGAAACACAGGTGATGGTAATAATTGGTACAATACTCCTTCTGGATATACTAATGCAGGATGGAATGGGAGTAGTGGTGGTTGGTTACATGCCCGGCACGCTCTTGATACTTTAGGTGGAAAACCTTATGTTCAGTTAAGAATTACATTTATTGGAGGAAATAACAATGTGAAAGAAGGTTTTGCTTTTGATAATATTAATATTTCCGAATCACCTTTTAATGACCTATCTGTTGTTCAAATTATTTACCCCACAAGTAGTTGTAATTTATCGGCAACTGATTCTGTTATTGTTAAAATTATTAATCATGGAATGAACTCTGTTAATAATTTTGATGTAAAATGCTCTATAAATGGAGGTAGTACTTATGTTACAGAAACAATTTCCGATACTTTAAATTTTCTTGATACGATGATTTATAAATTTACTTCAAATTTCAATTTTAGCAATATTGGTATGTATAATGTTATTGCAACTACGGCATTACCTTTGGAACAAAATTTTTTAAACGACACATCAAAAGCAGATGTTATGTACTATAACAATATTACAGTTTATCCATACATCGAAAATTTTGAAAATAATGATGGAACCTGGTTTGCATCAGGTATGAATTCTTCGTGGCAATGGGGAATTCCTAACGATACAGTATTAACAACAGCAGCATCGGGTACTCATATTTGGGCAACAAATTTAAGTGGTTACCATAATCTTGCCGAACGTTCATACCTTACAAGTCCATGTTTTAATTTATCTGCAATGACAAATCCAAAACTAAAAATGCTCATTTGGTACGAAGAAGCTTATCCTACTTATTGTCAATTCAAAATTTCAACAAATGGTGGAAATAGTTATTCCGCACTTGGTTCTGCCAGTGACCCAAACTGGTATAATGCCGGTCAGGCATGGACATTTTCATCATCGGGATGGAAACAAGTTGAACATTCGTTAAAAAATTATGCTGGTAATTCTGATATTCGGTTCCAGTTCTATTTTGAAGGAACTATTCAAAATACTGGTTTTGCTTTCGATAGCATTGTTATTTGTGATGCACCGGTAGCCGTATTTAACGAAGGTATTGCTACTGATAGATATTTTGTTAAATTTATTAATTCATCATTAAATGCTGATTCATGCTTATGGAAATTTGGCGATGGTACAACTTCAAACCTTACAAATCCTCCCGACCATATTTATCCTAATTCTGATTCAGTATTGGTAACACTTATTGTTTATAATTCATGTGGTATAGATAGTATTATTAAGTGGGTTAATCCTAAATGCGATAAACCAACGGCTTCTTTTATTGAAGATATCACAATCAAAGGATACTTTGTTAAATTTATTAATTTATCAACAAATGCTGATTCCTGCTTATGGGAATTTGGCGATGGTACAACTTCAAACCTTACAAATCCTCCCGAACATAGCTATCCTAATTCTGATTCAGTTTTAGTAACACTTTTTGTTTATAATCCTTGTGGTACAGATAGCATAAAAAAATGGGTTCATCCAAAATATGTTGGAATTTATGAAAACGATTTATCAAATTTTGTTAAATTGTTTCCAAATCCTACAAAAGATGAATTAAATATTAACTTTTCAGAAGAACTTGGGAAATGTGTTATAGAAATTAACAATGTACAAGGAGAAACAGTTATTAAAAATATTTTTAATGCTAATCTGAATACTAAACTTAGAGTTTCAACAAATAAATTATCATCTGGTTTGTACTTTGTTAAAATAACGAATACAAAAGGAGTTTTAAATAGTAAGATGATTAAACAATAAATTTTCAACACTCGCTCGCTTCCAGCGAATAAGTATATTCTATCCTACACTCGATGGAAGCGAGCGTAGGCATGTAAATTATTTGTAACCATATTTCCCTTTCCATCTTTGGGCAAGAAATGCTAAAATTTCTTTTTCTTTAGCTGTTGTTTGCGGAGTATAAAAACATGTTCCAGAAATTTTATCGGGTAAAAATTCCAAGTCAACAAAATTATTTTCGAAACTATGAGCATATTTATATTCTTTGCCATAACCAATATTTTTCATTAGTTTAGTTGGTGCATTGCGAAGGTGCAAAGGAACTGGTAAGTCGCCGGTTTTTTCTACTAAAGTTAAGGCATCGTCAATAGCCATATACGAAGAATTGCTTTTTGGCGAAGTAGCGAGATAAACAGCAACTTCTGATAGAATAATTCTTGATTCAGGCATTCCTATTATATTTACAGCTTCAAAGCAATTTGTTGCTAACAAAAGAGCATTAGGGTTTGCAATACCAATATCTTCGGCTGCAAGAATGAGCATTCGTCGTGCAATAAACTTAATGTCTTCGCCACCTGCAAGCATACGAGCAAGATAATAAACGGCAGCATTCGGGTCACTTCCGCGTATAGATTTTATAAATGCCGAAATAATATCGTAATGTTGTTCGCCGTTTTTATCGTAAGTAGCAATGTTTTGCTGAAGTACATCAACAACATTTTTATTATTAATTGATATTTCTTTATTTGGAAATGAATTTGTAACTAATTCAATAATATTTAATAGTTTACGTGCATCGCCACCCGAAAACCTTAATAATGCTTCGGTTTCTTCAATTTTTATATTTAATTTTTTTAGTTCAATATCTGCTCCAATTGCTTTATTTGCAAGTTCTAACAAATTGTTTTCGTCAAGCGATTTTAATATGTAAATCTGACAACGCGATAAAAGTGGTGTAATTACTTCAAATGAAGGATTTTCGGTTGTTGCACCAATAAGCACAACAGTTCCTTTTTCAACTGCACCAAGTAACGAATCTTGCTGCGATTTGCTAAAACGGTGAATTTCATCAATAAATAAAATAGGAGAGGGGTTATCGAAAAAATGTTTCGATTTGGCTTTTTCTATTATTTCGCGAACGTCTTTAACTCCTGAATTTACGGCACTTAAACTAAAAAAAGGACGATTTAGTTTATTAGCAATAATATTAGCTAGAGTGGTTTTGCCAACTCCCGGAGGTCCCCAAAAGAGCATTGATTGCAAATAGCCGCTTTCGACCATTTTGCGTAAAACAGCATTTTTCCCTATTAAATGTTGCTGACCAATATACGAATCAAAATCGGTTGGTCGCATTCGCTCTGCAAGTGGTTTGTTTGACATTTTTTTAATTACGGATATTTAATTACGAATAAAAATACATTGTTCATTGATGCATGTTCAAAAAAGTTTAAAAAGTTCAAAAAGTTTAAAAATGTTCATTGTTCTATGTTCAAAAAAGTTCAAAAAGTTTAAAAATGTTCATTGTTCTATGTTCAAAAAAGTTTAAAAAATGTTCAAAAAAGTTCATTGTTCTACGTTCACTTCCTACTGCCTACTGTTCACTGTTTAAAAAAGTTTAAAGTTTCGAGTTTATAGTTTACTGTTCATTGTTCTATGTTTACTGTTAAATAGTCATACATTGTCATTCAGTAGTCATACTTTGTCATTCAGTTGTTTTAATTGCTATTGTATGACCATTGTTTGACAATTGTGTGACTATTGTTTTTGTTGTTCACTGTTCATTATTCGGCTTTACTTTATACTTTTTATTGTTCCGGTTTTATTTTCCATCTTCTATGTGACCACAGCCAATCTTCGGGTTTTTTTATTATTATTTTTTCGAGTTTTTGCATATAAAGTTTTGTAATTTCTCCATCTGGTGAAGCTAATGGCTCGTCAACAATTTTTGAAAGCTCAACAGTATAATATCCTCTTTTTACTCTTTGAATATCAATAAAAATTACTGGTAGGTTGTATTTTTTAGCATATTTTTCGGGACCATGCAAACAGGCTGTTTCCTGATTTAAAAATTTCATCCAATATGCTTTAGTAACATTCGAGGGACTTTGGTCGCCTACCATTGCAAAAAACGCAGTTTTATCTTTATAACTTTCAAAAGATAAAGCAGTAACGTATATTGAGCAAAGGTGCATTCCAAAACGATTTCTGTTGTTTTTTAAATATTTATCGAGATATTTATTTGATAAAGGTTTGTAAAATCCGACTGGACCGTGTTTTATGTAAAAACTAGAAGTAAGTGCAGCCCATTCCCAATTAGCATAATGACCCGAAACACCTATTACTCCATGATTATTTTCAAAATAAGAATCAAGAAATTCTGGATTTAATACAATTTGTCGTTTCTTAATTTGCTTTTTCGACATTGTAAAGCTTTTTAGTGACTCAACAATTAAATCGGAAATGTTTAAATAAACTTTCGTTATTATTTTTTTCTTTTCTTTTTCTGTTTTATTTGGAAAAGCGTTTGTTAAATTCTCGTAAATAACTGAATGTCTGTACTCGAATATTCTACCTATTATAAATGATAAAAATGAAGAAAATATATAAATAATTGGAAAAGGCGTAATTGCAAAAAGCAATACAAACAACCTAAAAACAATGTAAACTACAAAATTCATATTACAAAGGTAATAAATTGTAATATTTTACTTTGTGTAATGAAATTAAATATGTAATTTCTCTTTAGGTGGAAAAATTACTGAAGCTAAAATGCTAATAATTAATATTCCTAAAACAACGTACAAAGAATGAGCTGTTGTAAAACCAATACTTGCTAACCAAGTATGTAAAAACATTTTTGTACCTATAAATGCTAATAAAATTGATAGTCCGGTTTTTAAATAATGAAATAAATTTATTACGTGAACTACTAGAAAAAATAACGAACGCAATCCCAAAATAGCAAAAATATTAGAGAAGAAAACTATATATGGGTCTTTTGTTATTGAGAAAATTGCAGGAACAGAATCCACAGCAAAAATAACATCCGAAAATTCAATCACTAAAAGTACAAGAAATAAAGGCGTCATTATAAATCTTGATTTCCGAACAATAAAAAAATTCTGACCAACAAATTTTGGAAATACTTTAAAATATTTTGATGCAAATTTTACTACCGGATGATTATGTATGTCAATTTTTTCTTCTTTATTTCTATTTAAAAACATTTTAACAGCAGTAAAAAGAAGTAATCCGCCAAATATATATAAAGTCCATTCGAACTTATGAATAAGTGCTGAACTTAAAAATATAAATAAAAAACGCATAATTATTGCTCCTAAAATGCCCCAAAATAAAACTCTTTTATAAAGTTTTTCTTTAACATTAAACGAATAAAATATCATTATCATAACAAAAACATTATCAATTGATAACGCATATTCAATAAGATAACCGGTAATATATTCGAGCGATAAATTTTTATTGTAAATAGCCAGACTTTCTTGAAAATTATCAGTAAGAATTATAGGATGAGAATTTAATTTTACTTTTTGTATAAGTTGTTGCATTGTTTCTATTCCGTGCATGTGAGAACCATAAAACCTAATAAAAAAGTAAAACCCAATGGCAAAACTTATCCAAATAATACTCCAAATTGTTGCTTCGCGAAGTGAAACGATGTGGCTTTTTTTATCAAAAATTCCTAAATCAACAAATAGAATTGTTAAGATAAAAAGTATAAATCCACTAAACGTATATATTTCGCTATTATTCATTTTGCAAATTTGCAAATATTATTTTGTTTTTTTTAAAGCTGAATAATTTAGATAATATTTTTTAAAAAATGCCACGAATGACACTAATAAAAAAATGAAGCAAGGATAATATCTGTTTATTACGAAATGAGTTCTTATTGTTTTATTAAATTCGTGAAATTAGTGGCAAGTATGTTTAGTTGTTAATTAAAAAAAAGCTGCCGAAGCAGCTTAATTGTCATTAAGAAAACCCATTGTTTTCTTGCAAACAAAATTATTTTTGTTTTACAATTTCCATTCCTTTTAAAATGCCCGATTTATTTTCGGGAATTAAATTGTGATGTCGTTTTGGTAGAGATTTTTCCAATCCTTTTATAACATTATCAATAGCAACTACTGGCTTAATTTTTAAGTAGCCACCTAAAACTATCATATTAAAAATTTTGGTATTACCCATTTTATTTGCCTCATCGGTTGCTTCTACTGCATAAATTGTAATATCTTTTCGGGTGGGGTGACGTGTTATTCCATTAGGGTCGTAAATAAGAACTCCACCTTTTTTAACACTGCCCTCGAATTTATCCATTGATTGCTGGTTCAAAATAATTGCAGTATCGAAATCGCTGACTATTGGCGAGCTAATTCTTTCGTCGCTTAAAATTACTGTAACATTAGCAGTACCACCACGCATTTCGGGACCATAAGAAGGCATCCAGCTAACTTCCTGATTTTGCATAATTCCTGAATAGGCAAGAATTTTACCCATCGAAAGCACACCTTGACCTCCAAATCCGGCTATAATAATTTCTTCTGTCATATAATTTATTGTTTAAAAAGTTTATTGTTCATTGTTCAAAAAAGTTCAAAAAGTTTATAAAGTTCATTGTTCTATGTTCATTGTTCTATGTATACTGTTCATTGTTCTATGTTTAATGTTCAAAGTTTATTGTTTACTAAAATGATGATTAGTATTTTGCTGAACGTAGAACAAAGAACATTGAACTTTTTTAAGCTTTTTCTAATTGAGGAACTTTAATATCGCCAAGTGGATAAAAAGGAAACATATTTTCTTCCATCCATTTATTGGCATCGTTTGGTGTCATTTTCCAGCCCGAATTGCAGTTAGAAACAACTTCAACAAATGAAACACCTTTATTAAGTTTTTGATATTCAAATGCGTTTCTGATTGCTTTTTTAGCTTTTCGTACAGCATTTGGAGTATGAACAGCCTGACGGGTTACATAATAAGTTCCGGGCAAATTTGCTAATAATTCAGTTATCTTTAACGGGTTACCCATTATTCTAACGTCTCTTCCAAATGGAGAGGTAGAAGTTTTCATTCCAGGTAAAGTAGTTGGAGCCATTTGTCCGCCTGTCATTCCATAAATGCCATTATTAATAAATATCATTGTAATGTTTTCGCCTCTGTTGCAGGCATGAATAGTTTCGGCTGTCCCTATTGCGGCAAGGTCGCCATCGCCCTGATAAGTAAAAACAAATTTATTTGGCATTAACCTTTTAACTGCCGTAGCAAGTGCAGGAGCCCTGCCATGTGCAGCTTGTTGCATATCAATATCCATAAATTCATAAGCTAACACAGCACAGCCAACTGGTGCAATACCAATGGTATCGCTAACTATACCCATTTCTTCAATTACTTCAAGAATCAGTCGATGGGTAGTACCATGTCCGCAACCCGGGCAATATGAAAGAGGTTTTTCTGTAAAAAGTTTAGTTTTTTTATAAACAAGATTTTCTGGTTTTATTATTTCGTTGATGTCCATATTATATGCCTCCTAAAAATTTTGATTTAAATTCGTTAAAAATTTCTACTGGAGTATGAATAACTCCTCCGTATCTTCCAAAGTGATAAACAGGTATTTTACATTCAACTGCAAGTTTAACATCTTCAACCATTTGACCAGTGCTAAGCTCAACAGCTAATGCTCCTTTAAGGTGTTTGCTTACTTCAAACAATTCTTTTGAAGGAAATGGGAATAACGTAATTGGTCGGAATAATCCTAATTTTATTCCTTGTTTTCGTGCAATATCAACAGTTTTTTGAGCAATACGGGCACTTGAGCCATAAGCAACTAAAATATATTCGGCATCATCGCATTTTATTTTCTCGTACAAAACGTCTTCTTTTTGCATTCTTTCGTATTTAGCTTTTATCTTTAATACATGTTTTTCTTGTACATAAGGGTCAAGATATAGAGATGTAATAATATTTCTTTGACGATTTGTTGGTTTACCAACGGTTGCCCATGGGCATTGTTTTTCAATTTCTTCGGGTGTGCGACGTGGAGTTTGTTCAGATATTTCAACTTTTTCCATCATCTGACCAATAGCACCGTCGCTTAAAATCATTGATGGGTTACGGTATTTAAAAGCTTTATCGAAAGCAATTTTTACAAAATCGTACATTTCCTGAACTGATGAAGGAGCAAGAACATACATTCTGTAATCGCCATGTCCACCACCCTTTGTAGCTTGAAAATAGTCGCCTTGCGATGGTTGAATATCGCCTAAACCCGGTCCACCTCTAACAACGTTTACGATAAGTGCAGGTAACTCAGAACCAGCTAAATATGAAATACCTTCTTGCTTTAAACTAATACCCGGGCTTGATGATGATGTCATAACCATTCTGCCACACGATGCTCCACCGTAAACCATATTAATAGCAGCTACTTCACTTTCGGCTTGTAAAACAACCATTCCAGTTGTTTCATAAGGTTTATTTGCCATTAAATGCTCTAATACTTCAGATTGGGGGGTTATAGGATAACCAAAATATCCATCTACTCCAGCTCTTATTGCTGCTTCGGCAACTGCTTCATTGCCTTTCATTAATTTTAAATCGCCCATTATTATTGATTATTTATTATTGTTCAAAAAGTTCAAAAATGTTCTATGTTTAAAAAAGTTCAAAAAATGTTCACTGTCATTCAATTGTTTCATTGTTCTATGTTCAATGTTCAATTTTTATTGTTTACTAAAATGATGGTTAGTATTTTGCTTAACGTAGAACAAAGAACATTGAACTTTTTTTTAAACTTATTAATTTAACTTTCAACTTTTACACGATAAACAGTTATTACCCCATCAGGACAAACAATAGCACAATTAATACAACCTGTACAAGCATCGTGATTTGCAGGGAATGCATATTGGTATCCTTTGCCATTTACTTCTTTTACTATTTGTATGACATCCTGAGGGCATGCTGGAATACAAACGCAACAACCTTTACACCTTTCAACGTCAATTACTATTGCTCCTTTTACTTTTGCCATATTGTTATATAATAATTTTTCTCAAAATTAATATTTTGCTTTAAGAATAAAATATGTTAAATGACAGAAATTGAAAAATAATTACAATTTAGAAAGTTTATAAATTATTTTCGATGATATTTAATATTTTAGTTAAATTTTAATATCTTCTCCTTCAATTTCTTTGGCTTCAAGGTCAATAGCATCTTTAAGCATCTTTTTAGTATTTACCCATTTTTCTAAAGTAAGTAGAAGTGATGGAAGCAGCAGTAAATTAGTGCATAATGAGCATAAAAGTGTTATAGAAATTAATATTCCCATTGCTACTGTTCCACCAAAACTGGAAACTATGAAAATTGAAAATCCGAAGAATAAAATAATATTTGTGTAAATCATGCTTAAGCCAACTTCTTTAACTGTGCTGTGAATTGAATTAGCTCCGGAACCTCTATTTAATTGTTGCTTGTATTCGGTTAAAATATAAATAGTTCCATCTGATGCAAGTCCAAAAGCAATACTAAATACAAGTATTGTAGAAGGTTTAAAAGGTATGTTAAAATATCCCATTATCCCTGCTGTTACAATAAGTGGAATTAAAGTTGGGATTTTTGATAACACAATAATAAAAATTGACCTGAAAAGAACCATTCCTATTAATAATATCAACAGGATTGCAATTAACAAACTAATAAACAAATGGTGAAATAAATAATCGTTACCCTTTAAAAAAACGTAACTTTGTCCGGTAATGCTTACATTATAATCTTTAGGGTCGAAAATGCTGTCAATTTGAGGTTTTAAATCATTTACAATTTCTTTTATTCTTACAGAGCCAACATCAGCCATTTGAAAGCTTACGCGAGTATATTGTAAGGTGCTATCCATAAATGATTTGAATTTACTTTCTTTGCCCGATACAGTTGAAATGTATCCTTTCATTTTGTTAAGCTCTAATGGAGCTGGTAGCTGGTAGTATTTTGGTTTGCCATTATTATATGCCTGATAAGCAAATCGAATAGCTTCAACAACTGAAATAGGGTTTGAAAAAACAGTATCTTCATTAAGAACAAGGTTTTGTAATCTTTTAATTTTGTAAAGAACTTTTGCGTCATTTGCAAATACACCTTTTTCTTTTTTTGTATCAATTAATATTTCAAATGGTAAAACACCTTTAAAGTTTTTTTCGAAAAATCGCAAATCTTTATAAATCGGGTCATTTTTAGGAAGGTCGTCAACAACATACCCGATTTTTTTTATTGTAAACATTCCAAGTCCACCAATAATTGTAATTGTTGCAACAATGATATAAATAGTAGTCCGTTTGTTATGAACTAAAAAATTTATTTTATCTAAAATTGCAGTAATTCTTTTGCCCGAAAGATGTTGGTTCTTTTTTAATGAAGGTATTGGTAAAACGCTTAAAATGACAGTTAAAAAAGTTAAGGCAATTACATAAGATGCCATTACGTTTATAGCAGCAACAACTCCAAATTCTACTAACAAAGTGCTGTTAGTAAAGTAAAACACACCAAATCCAATGGCAGTTGTAATATTTGCAAGGAAATTTGATAAACCAACTTTGCGGACCATCATGCTTAAAGCTTTTACTTTATTGCCATGACGGCGAATCTCGTCTTGATATTTATTAGTAAAAAAAATACAGTTTGGTAATCCAATAACAGTAATTAAAGGTGGAATCATTGCTGAAAGTATAGTAATTTGATAACCAAACAAATGAATTGTACCAACCGACCAAATTAAACTTAGTGCTACTACTACCATCGAATAAGCAACAACTCTGAATGAACGGAAAAAGAGTAATAATATTAAAGCAGTAATTCCAATTGCCAATATTAAAAATAAGAACATTTCGTCTGAAACTACTTTCATAAAATGAGTTCGGATGTAAGGCATACCCGAATAGTGTAACTCAATTTTATGTTTTGATGAAAAGGCATCGGCTTTATCTTTAATAATTTTTACAATTTCGATACGAGCTTTTGAGTTAAGCTTTTTATCATCAAAAGTAATTGCCATTACGGTAGCATTTGTTTTTTTGTTAATTACCAGACCATTGTAAAATGGCAGAGAGTAAATTACTTTTTTTATGCTGTCAAGCTCTTGTTGTGAGTCGGGTTTTTTGTTTAAAATCTGAAGAAACTGGAATTTTTTTAGCGAATCGTTTTTATATATATTGTAAAGGTTTGAAATAGAAAGTATTTGTTTAATTCCACTTGTTTGTTTTATATTGTTTACTAAATCGAAATAATCGTTAAATTTTGAGAGTTTAAAAAGGTTTGAGTCCTGAAGACCTATAACCATAACATTACCATCTTCGCCAAACATCTTTTTAAAGGCGTTATAATCAAGTATTGCCTGGTCATCCTGAGGTAGTGGTTTTGCAAATTGGTACGAAAGCTCAATTTTACTTGCCTGCCAACCCATAAAAACTGTAATTGCTAATAAAATAAGCAGAATTACAATTCTATTTCGTAAAATTATTCTTGCTATAGCACCCCACATTATTTTTATTTTTTGTGGAGCAAAGTTATAATATTTTTGAATAAGACCTAACAGGTCTCAAAGACTTGTTAGGTCTAAATTAAACCTAACAGGTCTCAAAGATCTGTTAGGTTTGAAAGGGAAAAATTAAAGATTATTTTTTAACAATAACAAAAATGTCTTCGTTATTTTTTTTCATTAAGTATTCTTCGCGGGCAAATTTTTCGAGATTAGCTTTATCTGTTCGTAGCTCTCTGATTTTTTCAGTATTTTCTTTTATTATTTTTAAATAATATTCTTTTTGAGCTTCAAGTTTATTCAAATCATGAATTTCAGAAAGTCTTTCGATTAAATTATTTTGACTAAAAAGTGTAATGTATAAAACGAAAACAAATGAAATTATAAAATATTTGTTTTTTAAAAATTTTAAAAATGTTGTTTTTGAAAATTTCATATTGCAAAAATACGATTAATTATTAATCTTAATAAAAAAATTATCCACCGCTAATAAGATGAATAATACTTACATTATCGCCGTTTTTAACAAAAACTTTATCGTAATCATCACGCTTAACAAAGTTGCCATTTACCTTTGTTACGAGCATTTTAAAAGTAAAATTCTTGATTTTCAATATTTCTGAAATACTCAATTCTGCTGGAGTAAAATTTTCTTTAGTATTGTTTAATGTTATTTCCATGTATTATTAAATTTATTGTTCATTGTTTACTGTTTACTGTTTACTGTTTACTGTTCACTGTTCACTGTTCATTGTTCATTGGTTTTTCTCAATCTATTCCCTTTCTTTCTTATCAATCTTATCAATCTTGTTTTCTCAATCCTTTCAATCTTGTCTTCTCAATCTTATCAATCTTGTTTTCTCAATCTTATCAATCTTGTCTTCTCAATCTTATCAATCTTGTTTTCTCAATCTTATCAATCTCTTTCAATCTTACTCAATCTTGCTTCCTCAACCTCAACCTTTTTTCTCAATCTTTCTTATCCGTTACTTTAACTTTTTAATAAAATTTCCAATGCTTTATTTGCCTGCATATTTGCTATAATACCTATTCGTGGTGCCATTGGAGGATATAGAGCCGAAACTTCGTTAGTATTGTCGCCACAAATGTATATATTGTCGTATTGTTCAATTTTAATTGATTCGAATTTTCCCCATCCACCAACTCCGGAACCTATAATTAAAGGTATAGTGAGAAAATTAATAAGAACAGTTTCAACCAGCATAAGTTTTGATTCGGCTGTATCGAATGCTTCAATAATTAAATCGCAATTTTTATAAATTTCAGGAATATTTTTTTCATCTAATTCTATATCAATAGCGATAACACTACATTTTGGATTTATGCTTATAATATTTTCTTTTAGTGCAAGGCATTTTTTCATACCAATCTGAGCGTAAAAAAAATATTGACGATTCAAATTACTTTCAACAATTACATCAAAATCGGCAATTATAAGTTTACCAACTCCTGCTCGTGCAAGTGCTACAGCAGCATTAGAGCCAAGTCCACCACAACCTGCAATTCCAACTGTTTTTTTCGAAAGTTTTTCTTTTATTTCAGGGAAAATACTTCCACAACCTGTAATATCAACAGTTTTATTTGAAAACTCTTTATTTAATTTGTGGAAAGTCATTCTATATTTTTTACAAAATTAATAAACTTTAGTCATGTTGGTTTTTCTTAAATAGACGTCTTTCCAAATAAATCCGATATCGAATTGCTAAGACCAGCCATCCCGGGCTTGTATAAGGAAGGTCGTGGAATAAAAAAATCTGGCTTTAAATCTCCAATTCAATTTTTTTATAACTTGGCTTCTTGAAAAATTGCATTTACAAGTTGAATATAGCTTAATGGGTATAGATAAAAGCAGAATTGTTTTTATACATAGTTACTGCGAAACAAAACCTATTGCAACAAATGATACAGAAGAAGGCAGAGCTTTAAATCGCAGAACAAAATTTATAATTGAAGAAAAATAAAATAACGTAGCTAACGCTACATCAAACCTATACTTATTAATTCATCTAACCTCATAAATTTCAAATTTTTTGCTCTAACTATTGTTATAAATTTTTCGAGTATTTCTGGAGCTTCAGTAATGTTGTCGTGTAAAAGTACAATGTTACCAGCTTTTATTTTTTCTAATCGTTTTAAAGTATTTGTTATATCTCCTTTTGCGGTAGTATCAAGCGAACGCAACGACCAGCCAATTGAAATTAAATTAGTCTTTTTTAATGCTTTAGATAAATTGGGGTTTGTAACACCATAAGGTGGACGAAAATATTTTACTTCTTTATTGATAATATTTTGTATTGTGTAATTTGTTTTTGTTATTTCGTTTTTCATTTTCGATGAAGAAAATAAATCGAAATTATTTGAATGTGAGTATGTGTGGTTGCCAATAATGTGACCTTCGCTGTCAATTCTTTTAATCAATTCGATATTTTGTTCGGCATTTTTACCAATACAAAAAAAACATGCTTTAATTCCATTTTCTTTTAAGATATTAAGAATTATTGGAGTAATATTTTGATTTGGACCATCGTCAAAAGTTAAAGAAATTGAATTTGTTTGATTATTCCCTTTGCACATTGTTTTAAAATAAAAATCAGAACGTATATTAATTGAGCCAATAACCAATCCGGTAATAAATAACAAAATAAATACGAGTAGAATTAACCATGAATAATTTAACCAAAAAACTGCAATTATTAATGGAATAGATAGGAAAAAGAAAATGATGCAATATTTAGTATAATTTATCAATTGCTTAATAGAAATAATGCGGTTTGCTCATTTGTTACTTTATTAATAATGAGAATATTATTGTTTTTGTTATTGTTTTTTCTAATAAAAGCAATTTCTGGAATGGAATAGTTTTTTAAACATTTTACAGCCAAACAAAGTGCAAAAGCCGACGATGTCATGTATTCGCCACATAAATGTTTAAACCAAAGAATGTTGGAATTAGGAAATAAATCAGTATATTCTGTGTAATGGGTATCAAAACAGCTATTAATTCCAACCATAATTGAATTTATATTTCCAATAGTAATTGAATTTTTAACTAAAAAATCTGAAATAATTTTTTTTGCAGATATTAAGTTGTTTACTATTTCAAAATCTGATATTTTAGCATAATTAGTTTCAGATGGATTTGGAGAAACTACAAAAAATGAGGCTCCTTCGCCAGGCAAATTTCCCTGATTATCGTTTATTTTGTTATTATTTTTAAATAACCCCAACCGATATAAAATTCTAATTTGATTTGCAATTAATTCGTCATAAGCACCAACTAAAACATTTTGTAAATCATCGTCTGAAATTAACATTTTTGCATCGAGCAATGCAGTTTCAAAACATGCACCACGACCAGCATAAGTGCTATTGTATCCATGACATTTTAACAAAAGAGCAATTTGCGAGCTTATAGTATTATGTGTTGATTGTATAAAAGGAGTAGGGTTTAACATTTTTTCCTCATTTTCTATTAATAATGTAAGAAATTTATCGCTGTCTTCAATACATCCTAAGCCAGTGGCTGTAATAATTGCATCAGGCATTTCAATTTTTGCGTCTTTTAAGCAAAGTAACGCCGAAGCAATTCCCATTTTCATTGCTCTGCTCATCCGGCGAAGCAAAAGCGGGTTTATTATTTCTTTATATATGGGTTCAATGCATACATAATGTTTATAAATTTCATCAACTAATTTAATTTCTGGTATGTGCGAAATGTTATCGAAATTTTCGCTCGGTGAAATGCTGTTTATTCCTTTTATATATAATTCCATATTAAACCGCAGAAAATATTAGTGATGTGTTGTTTCCGCCAAATCCAAAAGAGTTTGAAAGAACATTTTTAATTTCAACATTCTTAATTGTTTTTGATGTTGGGCAAATTGTTAATTCTTTCATTTGTTGGTTAAAATTCAGCGATGGAAAAATTATTTTATTTTGAATTGCCAGAATACTTATTACTGCCTCAATACCTCCCGAAGCACCTAAAGTGTGTCCCGTTGCTGATTTTGTTGAGCTGAAATACGGTACGTTGTTATTGAAAATATTTTGTAATGCAAGACCTTCCGATAAATCATTATTTGGTGTTCCAGTACCATGAACATTTACGTAATCAATATTATTAGGCATAATGTTAGCATTTCCAATTGCCTTACTCATTGCCAAATAAGCTCCGTATCCATCTGGCGATGATGCAGTTTGGTGATAAGCATCGCATGCGTTTCCATATCCTTTTAATTCTGCAATTGGCAGTTTACCTGATTTTTTTAAACATTCATCCGATTCCATAACAATATACCCTGCACCTTCTCCAATATTAAGTCCGTTGCGAGTTTCGTCAAACGGACGACAATGTTTGTGCGATAATATCATTAAAGTGTTAAACCCATTTATTGTGAACAAGCTCAGTGCATCTGCACCTCCAGCAATAACCCTATCGGCTAAACCGTTTTTAATTAACCTTGCACCTACCATTATAGAGTTTGCCGACGACGAACAAGCTGTACTTATTGTAGCTGTAAACCCATTTAATTTTATTTTATCTGCAATTTTTTTGGTACTTTCGCCACAATCGTGAGTACAAATATATTTTAATTTGCCCTTTGTTTTATTTTTAATAAATTCTCTGTAAAATATTTCACTTTTATCCATGCCACCGACTGTAGTTGCAGAAATAAAAGCCGTATTAAATTTATTTATATCTGATATTTCTGAATTTTTAATTGCTTCTGATACTGCCATCATTCCAAGTAATGTAGTTCTTGAGTTTTGTGATTTGTCAGAAAGTTTTAATAAATCTTTTAATTCATTATCTGTTAATTTTACTTCGCCCACCGGCATTTCATTTTTATATACAGAATGTAAATGTTCGGAGTATATTATTCCTGAATTTTCATGTATTAAAGAGTTTAAAACTTCAATAACATTATTCCCAATTGACGAAATAATTCCAATTCCGGAAATAAAAACTTTTTTTTTCACTTATTATTTTTTGTTTTTGATAATAAATTCTGCAATAGTTTTTACGGAATATAGAATTTGTTTTCCCTCATCAGCGGACTGTATCTTAATTCCATGTTTTTTTTCAATTAATACAATTAATTCTAAAGCATCAATTGAATCGAGCCCCAAACCTTCGTTAAATAGAGGAGCTTCTGTGTCTATATCTTCGGCTTTAACATCTTCTAAATTAAGAGCTTCAATAATTTCTATTTTTAAATTATTAATTAATTCGTCCATAATATTTAAATATCATTTTTTATTGTATTGTTAAAATTTTCGATTGTAAAATTAATCATTTCGTTGTAATTCGACTTTTGTTGCGAAATTTTTTTAATAATGCAAAGTGAAGCTAAATAGTCATTGTCAATAAAATCAAGCCAACCAACAATTGCAGTATTTATGCCCTGTCGTGAAAACAAATCGCAAACTATATTGTAAATAAATGTAGAATCAAAATTTTGTGAAACAAAAAATGATGATTCACCATAAATTTTATGTTTAATGCAAATTTCACCTATAACAATATTTGGAAGTGTGTAAACAAAAACTGAAGGACTTGGAAAATAGTTGTCTTTTACGATTGTTTTTTGAAATGTTTGATCAGCGTCGAGTGAGGATGCTGAATTAACAAGTACAACTCCTATTTCCTTACCATCAATACTTTTAAATTCATCAGATAATAATTCAACTGCTATTATTCCAAGTTTTGATAAATTATCCATTTTAAAAAATTTCGGATAATTATTTATAAAATATTTGTAAGCATTTTTAATAAAAACATTAAAAGGCACGTTGTTATTTTCAAATAATAATTTATCGTTAACAATTATTGTGTTATTTGTTATTCGACACGATTTTGATATTATATTATTACTGATGTTACGCACAAGTTTTTTTGCCACTAATTTAATCATATTTTTATTATTTTATTGGTGTTCCCCGCAAGCGAGGCAAGCTGTAAGATTGCTTTGCTAAGTTCACGAATTATTAAGAACAATATGTTTAATATGTTTCATTTGTTAAGAATCATAGTCATTTCTTATTTTTAATTAGTGTAATTCGTGGCATATTTATTTATTTTGTGTAACATAAGTTATTATTCATATTTTCTGAAAAATTGCTGTTGCATTACATCCACCAAAACCCGATGCTACTTTAATACAAAATTCATTTTCTTTTTCGGTAGTCTTTGTAACAATATTTACAGGAATCGAAACTCCGTGTTCTTCAAAACCTAATGTTGAGTGAATTATATTTGATTTTAAGGAATGTATTGATGCAATTGATTCAATAACACCTGCGGCACCAAGTGTATGTCCGAAATATCCTTTTAACCCAACTGTTGGAAAATTATTGATTTTATTTCGTTCAAATGCAATAGCTTCCATTTCATCGTTATAAGGTGTTGCTGTTCCGTGTGCAGACACAAAACAATTATTTTCATTTAAGTTTGTATCACTTTGTTTAATTGCTTTGTTAATAGCAATTGATAAGCCCTCGGCGGTTCTTGATGGACCAGAAATATGATTAGCGTCATTTGTTATAGCACCTGCACAATAAATAATATTATTTTCTTTATTTGGTTTGTTCGATAAAATTATTGTTCCGCATCCCTCGCCTAAATTTAATCCGTTTCGGTTAATATCAAATGGTTTGCAAATTTGCGGACTTAATGCCATAAACGATTGAAAGCCAGAAATAACAAATTCAGTTAATATGTCGGCACCGCAAACAATTATATTTTTATATAAGCCTTGCTCAATTAATCTTGAAGCTGTTATAATTGCAATAACGCCTGAAATGCAGGCATTTGAAACTACAATAGGAGTGTTATAAAAATTAAAATAATTTTTAATAATTTCTGCCGTTTTCCACAAGTATGCTCTTTCTCTTGAAACTGTTGGACAGCAATTTAGGTTTAATAAATCAATATTTCCTTTTGTGGTTGATAAAATAAATAATGTATCGGGAGTTGTAAATTCAATATCAATTTTATTTATTGCATCAGTGATTGAAAGAATGCACATTTTCTCAAACTTTGTATATTCTTTGTAATCTGATAACTTAGAAAATTCATTACATAAAAACACATTTTTAATTTGCGAAGCGTAAAAGGGTTGTTGATATAAAGTTTTGTCTGAAATTTTATTTATTCCTGTTATTTGTTTTTCAATTGCATCAATATTTTCAGATGTGGTAAATCCGAGTGAAGAAATTATATTATCGGCAATAAAATAGACTTTATTCATTATTTCAAATATCAAGTTCCAAGTTTCAAGTTTCAAATTCCATGTTTGGGATTTGGGATTTAAAATCTGGTACTTGATTCTTAAAAGTTGGGACTTTCATTTTATAAAAATTTCGATTTTATTAACACACTCTAATTATTCCCATTTTTCTTTTCCATTCAATAAAAAAATCGGGAAATGTTAACATAAGCTCACGGTTTGAATTTAAAAATACTTGTGTGCTCTTTGCCGTAACAATGGTTTCGTTAGTGTCCTTTTTTAATATTTTATATTCAAACAATAACTTTGCTGCTTCGCAATCAATATATTTAGTGTAAATAATTGCTGCATCACCATAAATTAAAGGAAGTTTGTAATTACATTCTATTGATACTAATGGAGTTAAAATATTGTTATTGAAGAAATCGAGATAACCTAAACCGTGTTTCCTGCCAAAAGCTTCTCTTCCGTCTTCAAAATATTTTAAATAATTCCCATGCCATACAACTCCCATTGAATCAACCTCGCTAAAGCGGATACGAATTTCTGTTTGAACTACTAACAAATTAGACGAATATTTTAACGGCATTTCAAAAATTATTTATGCAAAAATATAAATTAATGATTAAAATTTATCAATAATTTGTAATAAGCATAAAAAAGATAGAACACTGATAATACAAATGTTAAAAAAATAACACCGTTTCCATGTTTTCCTGTTCTTCATTCTTAATACGAATAATTATAAAATTTTTCTTTTTTAAAATCAGGTCACATTTTATCTTCGTTCCCCCTCTCTGTTTCTGGCATTGTTCAATAAAATGGCAGCCTGTTACATGCCTCACTTGCAAGATGCGAGCGAGGGCGGGGAAAGTAAACAAATACCTATTGGTAGATTATTTTATCTGTGTATGCCACTTTCGATGAATTCAGTTTTATTATGTACAAACCTTGTGAAAGACCTGTAATATCCATTGTAATTGCTTCTGAAAATACTATTTGTTTTCGGTAAACGGATATACCTGATGAATTAAAAATCTCGAGTACTAATAGTTCATTATACAACCCATCAACAGAAATATTGAATGAGCCATGATTAATTTTAGGAAATATCACAGGAGAATATGTTGCCGGTTTGTAATTTACCAAGACGGCTGAATCTTTTACAGGAATAGAATATTCAATCAGCGAATCAGGAATGTTCAATGATAATTCTGTTAGTATTAATGAATCATTGTTTTGAATTTCATTCTTATAATGTGCATTCGGAGTGCAGGGAGCAATATATGCGTGAAAATGTGAGCCTGCCTGTGCATGAAAACCGGGTGTAAGATGGATTTCATTTCCTGCCTGGAAAATAACATTATCAGCATCATATTGAACAATTACATTGCCTGCTGTATAAATATTGTTCATAGCGACATATTCAGCTAACCCAGATCCATATATTATTACATTTTGCACATAAATATCAGGTTGTGCCTCACAGCAGGGTAATGGGGTTACGACGCTGTTATTATAAGGAGGATTGACAGGAGGTACATCAATAACGGTACTTACATCGCCATCTTTAAAAAAATTTACTGCATAATCATATTCACCACATGCATTGAAAAGCCTCATACTCCAGGTATACCAAACCTGACCGGCAGTCTGGCCTCCTCCACCTGTTTTACCGTTCCAGTAAATAGGATTATAAATTCCGTTTACGCTATATACGTTCGGTAAATGAGAAACCTCAGCGCCATTCCATAGAATATAAATGTCTTTGGCTTCACTTACATTATCAAGTTTATTCACACAGAAAGGAGCATGCAAATCATAAGGATCAGGACCAACCCTGTGAGGTCCCGAAGCAGCTATCGGCCCATCAGTTCTGTCACAGGGGTCCAGGTTACAAAAATCTGTTTTTTCAAGACTTACCGCATCAATGAGAGTATATGAAATTCTGCAATTGTCACCAGTCCAATATTCCTTATTACTGACCTCGATTCCGAACCAGTTGAAATTTGGTGTAGGTGCGGTAAAAATAAATGAAATTTCGTGCCATTCAAGCATAGAATAATTTGCCAAATCGAACGATTGTAATAATTTTATTGTCTGAGTTCCGGATCTATCGAATTCCTTGTACTTGTCAGAACACCACCATTTATGTTTTCCATCTTGCTTTTTATATTTTATTTTTAGCTAAATAAATATTTAACACAGAATTGGTCGGGTTAGGATGTGGAGAACCATCAACATCTGTGTTATGTATGTAAATATACAATTTTACGAGATAGTGGTAGTCTTCCTCTAATTTATTATTCCCTGTAAGCTTTTGCTCTGCAATTTCATAATCAGCCATACCGATATAGGCATTTCCTTCATGAGGCGATGCAGGATAATGCCAGGGTTGACCTACAAACCAATCAGGTGAATGCCAAGAAAAACCTTCATTATCATCATGACCAGGAAAATTTCCTTGCCAATCATTTAGGTTTTCATCAAAATTTATTGCGTAATGTACTGAGTAATCGTATGACCCATTTTCAAAACCTGCATTGGAAAGATGATTTTGAGCCTCAGAAATAAATGGGTTGATCAATAACCCCATGATGAGTATGAATAAGTATAAATATTTCATGGTAATTTATTTGTTTTAAGATTAATACCAATCTGTAAGTCAAAATAATCAATTCTTCTCATATCAGCAGAGAAGTAAAAAGAAACCCTCCGGAGTTTTTTTGGGGTATATTGTATAATAAATGAAGGATAAAAAACATGATTGCCAAAAGAACCTCCCTCCCAGAAATATGAAATATATGTATGCTTTGTTTTTAAACTGTCCAAGCTTAATACTTTGTGTTGTATAAAACTTATGACATTGAATTTTATACCTAACATCACATCTAAACTCTGATATTTGTATCCGATAAATACAGGAATATCCATGCTGTTTGATGAATAATTTTCATTTAATAGACGCGTATAATACCATGGCTTATTTGTATAATATTTTTTTACTGTATCGGGATTCCATTCATAATAATCTTTCCTGTTAAAATATGAAATACCAGTCTTAATGTGGAATCTTGAGCATATAAATTTGTTATAATACAGAGCAAAATGATAATTGATTCTGCTTTTAATAGAATATCCCCCCATCCGGGTCGGATCAATAACTGTAGTATCATAGGGCATATAATTTTGTGAAAGCAAAATATTCAAATGCCCCCCTACACTTAATTCGAAGGAATACTTTTTTAGACTATCCTTCTGACAAAATAATGAAAGAGGGATAATCAATAAAAGGCACGCGGACAATATTTTGCTGAACCGGATCATTTGATTAAAATCTTTTGAAGCATTTACTTTCATTACTATTTATTTTCAAGTTTTGTAATTCTTTCTTTTAAAGCAATGTTATCTTTTTCAATTTGTATTAAGTATAATGTCATTTCTTCTATTTTTTTCAATAACAACGCATTCATTTCACCTAATTGCAAGCCATTGTTTTTAAAATATTCGGCAGAAGGTACTTCGGGTAAATGTTTACAACTGTCAATATAGTTTTCCAATCCTGCATTGCCTTGTTAAGTTCATCAAGCGTTTGTTGTTCAGTTTTTGCTTTTTCTTCGGCAGTGTTGCACGATGAAAATGTCAATCCAAATAGGAATAACATCAAGAAAATAAAAATTACTTTTTTCATCCGTAAATAATTTTATAAGTTAAACAATACCAATATGTTGTAATAACAATTATTGTTATTTCCACTTATATAATAAAACCAATCAGGTGAATGCCAATGATATGCGGGACATGTGTTAGAATAACAATAACCGGTACTTCCATCGTCATCATATCTTGATTCCCAATTTGATAAATAATTATTTATTAAAACTTTGACCAGGACAAATAGAAACACCCGATCCTGTTTCAAATGAGCCGTTATATAATTTGTTTTGGCAAAAGATTGTTGTTACTTCTAAAAATGTAATTGTTATAATAGTTAGCAAATTTTTCATATTTTTAAAATTTTAAAATTTTTACAGATAATCCTGTTTGAAAAAAACAATCATCAGAATAAAAATATCTTTCGAAATTCAGAAAGTATTCTATATTTAAATTCCTTTTATTTAAAATTAAATAAGTAAAGGATATTATTGGGTAAAATTCTAAGATATGTAAATTTGTATAGGAATAAGAATAATAAATTCTTTTTGCATAATTCTCATAAACAAATTTTGAATATCTTAATTGAAAAACTGAAAAATTACCACCAATACCAATTTTAAACTTTTTGATAGATGCAATTAATTGAACTGGTATTTCAAAATAAACTGAGCCATATTTCATTTTATAATAAGGGTCAAAAGAATAAAATATATAAACAGAATCTAAATCTTTTACAAAAACTGTTTGTCTGGATAAAACATCTATTCCGGTTTTAAAAGAAATGTTTTTAAATATTTTATAATTTATACTTATTCCAATATATGGTGTTATTGACGGAAGTCTGGAGCCTCCAACATAACTGGGCGCACTATTTACCGAAGATGCATTTGTATCTGGCGGTGTATATAATCTTTTAGTATAAAAATTATAATTTATACCACAATTAATCGATATCTGAATTTTTGTTGAATCTTTATTAGAAGCTAATAAAACAGAATTACAACTATGTAAAAAACAAAGCAAAATAACAAAAGTTGCTTTCATACCTATTTATTTTCAAGTTTCACAATTCTTTCTATATAACAAATTATACGAATTATTTTTTAACTATTGTTTTTACTTGTGTTATATCATTTTGCTGTATTTTCACTAAATAAATCCCATTTTCAAGAAAACTCCAATCAAATGACTCGTTGTTAGTAAATTTTTCGTCTTTATATAAAACACGACCAGATAAATCGGATAACTTGATGGTAAAACCATTTTCGTTGTTTACATTAATTGTGACATTTCCAAAAGTGGGATTTGGAAAAATATTAAATGAATCTTCAAAAACTAATTCTTCATCTGTAGCTTCATCAAGTGTGTCAATTTCTATATTTTTTAAATTATATGTTAATAAAGACAAATAGTTATTTGCAAATTCATTATAATTTATTTTATTGCCAGTGCATGGTTCTATTTTTGCAATAAAATGTGCACCTGGTTTTGTTTTAAAACCTGGCTTTAATGATATTCTATTACCTGCCGTAAATGTTACATCTGCTCCATTACCTACAACAACATCTCCATTATAAACATTTATTGCACCTACAGCATTACCTGCGTTTATATAATTTGATACAGTTTCAAAGTAAGCTCCTGCTTCAATATTCATTGTATATGGGCTATGATAAACTTTATTTTGAATTAATAAATTGTCAGTACATTTTTCAAAAAGTTCTACATCATCTATTTCAAATGCTCCATCTTCCATATATAAAATAAGATTATTGTAATCACCACTTGATGGTACAGTAAAATTTCTTTCAATATAATACCACATACAATAACCTGAAGATGGATAATTAATAATTACATTTGCATTAATAGCTTCAAATTTATCGCTCCAGGGTTTATCCCAATTCTCTCCTAATTCGGAAAATATTAAACGCATGTGACACGTGTTCATGTAATTATAACATTTCCAACTGTGAGGAACATTTGTAGGGTCATTAATATCATAATAAACATCTTCAAGTGATGATTCAATTGGTAGCAACTTGTATCTTATCACATACTCTTTGTTATTAATTAACCCGTTACCACCATTTCCGTTTACACCTATTCTTATAGCCTCATGCCATTGTCTAAATTTCATCGTTCCATTATTTCTTTCCTTACATTTTGAAAGGTCGGCAGCTATTAAAACCTGATTACCAGATGAGATAAATGGACCTGAAAAACAGCTGTGTGAAAAATGGTCATTATTACAATATAAATCAGTCCAATCAGGATTTCGTTCTTCTTTATCGTTATTATGTGGAGCAACTTTCCAATAAGCAACCTCATTGTCAAAATCACTTGGATAAAAATAATTACAATCATTTGAAATTCCAACTCCGGGGTGCCCATCATAATTTAATGTGAATTGCCAACCTACTTCAAATCCTGGGTCAATAATCAAGTTTTGTGAAAATAAATTTGTAAAACTTTGTAGTAATACTACAATTATTATTTTTTTCATATTTCTTAAATTTTAATACCAAAAATTAAACGATTATAAATAAAGCCCGTTTTATATAGACCAAAGGAAAGGTCAGAACCATGCAAATACACTTCGTTTTTAATAAACAAAAAAGTTTTATAAAATTTTCGTTCATATTTTATTGATATAACCGGAGATATATTGAGGTACCGTTCACTAAAAAATCTATCAAAATAGTTATCAAAAGAAAAATTCCAATTCTCTGTACTTGTTATTTTTTTGTGATTAATTGCTATACCAACATTAAAAAACAAATTCTGATTTTTATTACAATTATTGTAATTATATCCTAAAGAAATAATTACAGAGTTTAATAAGTAAGAAGAATAATCATGAGAGTAATTTGTATGTAAAGTAAACAATGAATCATAATAAGAATAGTAAAGCGTAAAACTTTCTTTACCTTTAACAATACTAAATACTGTTTCAATTTGAAATTTGTTATTTAACTTCCAATTCTTACCTATTATTAATCCATATCCAAAATAATATTTTTCATCTGGCATTTTATTAAATGAGCTCATACCTTTAGGGAGTGTAGAAGTTACAATACCTAACTCAAAAGATTTATTCCTATAATTTAATGAATCATCACCTTTTGCAGAAACAATTTGTGTACAAAAAAACGCAACAAAATAATATGTTGTTAATATTAATGCCGTTAATTTCATACCTATTTGTTTTCAAGTTTCGAAATTCTTTCTTTTAAAGCAATATTATCCTTCTCAATTTGTATTAAATATAAGGTAAGTTCTTCCACTTTTTTAAGCAACAAAGTATTAAATTCACCTAATTGTAAACCATTGTTTTTAACAAATACGGCTGAGGGTACTTCAGGTAAATGTTTACAACTATCAATATAATTTTCTAATTCTTTTAAGGTCATTAACGAATAATCTTTTTCAAAAACATAATCGGGTAAAACTTGTTGTACAACTTCAATTTCTTCGGCATATATTTTACCGTTTACAGTTAATATGGAGTTTGCATCGAGAGTTTCAGTCCCAATACCAACTTTAGTATT
>MENF01000017.1 GCA_001769035.1 Bacteroidetes bacterium GWA2_32_17 | reverse complement strand
ATTGCCATTATTTGTGTTATTATAAAGCCAAACCCGAAACTTGAAACCCGAAACCTGAGTTAATAACTATTGTATTTATTTGAATATACGCTTAAACGACATTAATAAAAAATTTTTTTTGATATTTATTTTTTATGTATCTTGCCAAACTATTTTTATAAAGAATTTACATAATTATTTTGAATATATAATCGCATGAAAACAAAAACTTTATTATTATCAATTGCAATATTGATTTTTGCTGGTTTTAATGTTGTTTTTTTAAACTCAAAAGCTAGCAAAGCAGAATCACATACAAAAAGCGTTGTAAATAATTCAAAAACAACGAGCAATAATAACGGTAAAAAAAATAAATCGGGAACAAAAGCCTTGAAAAGTACCGATACTCAAATGAATTGGCTCGAAATGGGACCGGATAATATTGGAGGCAGAACACGTGCATTGTTAATTGATAAAGATAACTCTAATCTTATTTTTGCTGGTTCGGTTGGTGGCGGAATTTGGAAATCATCAACTGGTGGTCTTTCGTGGGTTAAGGTAGATGGTGGCGACCTTTTCGATAATTTGTTTGTGTCAAGTATTTGCCAATCTGCTAATGGAGATATTTATGTTGGAACAGGCGAATATTTTGGAACTTATAACAAACAAGGATTTCAGGGACAGGGTATCTGGAAATCAATTAACCAAGGACAAACCTGGACACATTTAACTTCAACATGGAACGACTCAGATAATTCTAAACAAATTTTTAACTACGTTAATAAATTAGCTGCACATCCAACTAATAACAATAAAATTTATGCCGCAACTTATAAAGGATTAATGCTTTCAATTGATGGCGGTAATACATGGAATAACACTGTTTCTGATACTAATGCCGATTTTACTTGTACCGATGTTCAGATTAGCAAAGATGGTCTGGTTGTTGTGGCTTCATTAAACAATAAAGCTTATGTTTGCAATACCGGTAACGATGTTTTTATAAATAAATCAGGTACAAACCAGGTTTTACCTCTTGACACTATTTCAATTGACGTAAAGAGAATTGAGTTTGCTATTGCACCATCAAACTCAAACTATATATATTGCTTAGCTGCTGATATGACTGGCGCTTTAAATAACGTATATCAATCAAAAGATAAAGGAAATACATGGACAGCTTTATTAATCAACATGAGTTCGCAATTTGTTCCCTTTGGAACAGATAAATCAGGTGTTTATAATAATTCTATTGCTGTATATCCCGATGATTATGAGCACATTCTAATTGGTGGAGTTAATTTATTTGAATGGTCGCCATTGAATCCATGGCAGCAAGTATCTTCAAATGAATGGGATTTTACTAGTATGATATATGTTCATTCGGGAATACATACAATTGTATTTGCTGATAATTATTCAACCGAAAATCCTGTTATTTATGCTGGTACCGATGGTGGCGTATTTCGCTCATTATATGGTGGATATGCCTGGCAGCAATTAAATAAAAACTATAATACAACCATATATAATTCGCTTGCCTTTTCTAATACCGGCAAAATTATTGGTGGAACATACAACAACGGAACATTAATGCTTTCTTTAAATGGCACAACCGAGAAAGATGCAATTTCATTATATACGGGTAGTAGTAATGGATTTAACTGTGAATATTCGATGCTTAATCCTAAATTAATTTTTGTTACAAATTCTTATGGAGCTCTTGGTCGTTCTGAAAATGAGGGAAATATCATTGAAACTGACCCTGCTGAACTTTTTAGTCCATACTTAACCAATAATCAAACCATTTCTACCGACACAACCCAGCCTTATCAAACCCCAATAAGACTTTGGGAAAGCTTTTACGATACAAACAGTACACAATATATTTTATCAAAAATTGCCAGACCTGTAGTTTTAGGCGATACTATTTATCCCGAAAGCTCGTGCAAAAGAATTTTACCTCATATTTTAACAGTTTCCGACATGAATGGTCAAGATACGCTTCAAAAAGGCGATACTGTTTATGTAAAAGACACTTACCAATCTATTTTAGCAATGGGCTTTAAAAATTCTGTTTGGATTACCCGACAAGGATTAGATATGTCTAAATCGCCAATGTTGTGGTATAGAATATCAAGTTTAACTACAGTAAAAAAAGCACAAAACATCGAATTTTCTACAAATGGCGATGTCCTTTATTTTTCCGACTACAATTATTTGAACGATACAAGCAGAATTTATCGTTGTGCCAATTTAACCAATGGTCGTGATAGTTTAACAGGTAATTATAATTCAAGTCAGAATGTTATTACAACTCAAGAAATTGGAAAATTTGGACATAAAATCACAAGTATTGCAGTTGACCCGGAAAATACCAATAATATTATTGTTACTTTAGGTGGTTATGGTAAATCGGATTATATCTATTATTCATTTAATGCTGCTACAACAACATCAATACTTACAGCCGATAATTTTATGCTAAAACAAGGCGATTTAGACTCTATACCAATTTATAGTTCAATTATTTTATGGAATAATTCTCTTCAGGTAATTTTAGGAACCGAAAACGGTATTTATTCTACCGACAATATTACAGCATCGAGTCCTGTGTGGTTAGAACAAAATACAGGACTATCACATGTTCCGGTTGTTCAGTTACGCCAGCAAATACATCCTAATGGTTGGTTTGCTGCCCCGGTATTTAATGGAGGGTTCAATTCTGATATTACTAATCATGGAGTTATTTATGCTGCTACTGCCGGGCGTGGAATTTTCCGTTGCGAAGATTTTAAAGGTCCGGTAAATGTTCCTGAAATATCGAATAACAAAGTAAATGATTCAAAAATTATAGTTTTCCCAAATCCGGCTAAAGATTTTATAAATATTTCATTTAATGTAAACAAAAAAACTAATGTAATAATTAACATCTACAATATTAATGGAAGCATTGTAAAATCAATTAAATTAAATAATCAGGAACCTGGAAATCACACAATTTGTTTTGTAACAAATAACTTAAACAAAGGAATTTATTTTGCAAAAATGGAAACAGATGAAACAATAAGTACTGCAAAATTTATTGTCTATTAATTTCATATATCGTTCAACATGTAAAGTATAGCGAAATTTTTAACTGTTTTATTCTTCTATTTGTTAAACTTGTTTAAGAAAAGTTCTTTAAACATGGCTTTTATAAGTCCCTGTCGCTTACCTCATGGTGACTGTATTGTAATCCAGAATCTCCACACTGCACAGGGTAATCTTAATTTTTTTAAATAATATTTTTTTCTCTCTTACAAGATTACAATGTTGCCTTAATTTCACTGCATATACTACAATTGAGCATTGTAAGATGTTAAAAAAACAGAAAATAAATATCTGACTTATATGCATAAAACAGGATAAATTACGACCTTTTTTAGTATAATTTTTGCCTTTTAAAAATAGTCGTTTTTATCCCGTTTTTAGTATAACCTTAAATCCGCAAGCATTATGACGGTTGTAAAGTCAGGCTTCGACTTCGCTCAGTCTGACAGTCACCTTGAGCGAAGTCGAAAGGTGTTAGGGTAAAAGGATTTCGAGAAGGATTGCGGATTTAAGGTATAACATAATATTTAAAATGATACTTTAACCTCATATAGTCTATCGTTCTCTTTGAGTTAAGTCGAAATTTTTATGCAAAACAACTTCAGATACTTTGGTTTTAGTAAATCACTAAGTTAATTTCATCATGATTTTTAAACATCTTTTAATTTGAAATTTAACTTTACCTTTATAGCAATTAAAAACGCAACAATTTAAATTATATGGAAAAGAAATTACACCCCGAAAGTTTAATGATGTCGTATGGTTACAAACCTGCTTTATCGGAAGGAGCAATAAAAAGTCCTATTTTTCAAACATCAACTTTTGTGTTTAAAAATGCCGAAGAAGGCAAAGCATTTTTTGAAGTTGCATATGGATTACGTGAAGCAAATCCTGGTGAGGAATTAGGGCTAATATACAGTAGATTAAATAATCCTGATTTAGAAATACTTGAAAACAGGTTAACACTTTGGGATGAAGCTGAAGAATGCGCTGTTTTTGAAAGTGGTTTGTCTGCTATTACTACCGTTTTTTTAGAATTCTTAAAACCCGGTGATCTTTTACTTTATAGCTCTCCGCTTTATGGAGGAACCGATCATTTCATTAAAAAAATATTACCACAATTTGGCATTACCGGAATTGGTTTTATGGTTGGACAATCAAAAGAAGAATTAATAAAACTTGTTGAATCAACAGGTAAAGCTAAAAATCTAAAATTAGTTTATATCGAAACGCCTGCCAATCCAACAAACGATTTAATTGATATTGAAGAAAGCAAACAAATTGCAAAACATTTTTCGGCTCCCGAAAACAAAGTTTTGTTAGCTGTTGATAATACATATATGGGACCACTTTGGCAACATCCTTTAAAACATGGTGCCGATTTAGTATTATATTCGTGCACAAAATATATTGGTGGACATAGCGATGTTATTGCCGGTGCATGTTTAGGTTCGTTTGAATTGATAAAAAGAGTAAAAGGATTACGTACATTTTTAGGTAATATGGCTGGGCCTTGGACAGGATGGCTTTTGTTAAGAAGTCTCGAAACATTAAAAGCAAGAATGGATGTTCAGGCAATTAATGCACAAAAAGTTGCAGAATACTTAAACAATCATCCAAAAGTCGAAAAAGTATATTATTTAGGAAACATTATCGAAAAAAACATACAACAATACGCAATTCTTAAACGTCAATGTTTATCAAACGGAGCAATGATTTCTTTTGACATAAAGGGTGGTGAAAAAGAGGCTTTTAAATTTCTGAATTCACTAAAATTAATAAAATTAGCTGTTTCGCTTGGCAGTACCGAAAGTCTTGCCGAACACCCAGCAACAATGACACATGTTGATGTTGATTGTGAAAGTCGTAAAAAATTATCCATTTCAGAAAAGTTAGTACGTTTATCAATTGGTGTTGAAAATTATAATGACATTATTAGCGACATTAAGCAAGCTTTAAACGTTGCAATATAGCAAAAACATTAGTAAATAGTGGCAGTATTTAATATCTTATTCAGAGAAAATTTTAAAATAGCTATAGAAAGTATAAAATCTAACAGATTGCGTACTGTTCTAACAATATTAATTATTGCATTTGGAATAATGGCTTTAGTTGGAATTTTAACTGCTATTGAATCAATAAAAAGTTCGTTAAACTCAAATTTTACAAGCCTTGGTGCTAATACATTCAGAATTACAAGTTGGAAAATGATGTCGCACGGACCTGGGAACCACGATAATATTGATTATAAAGATATTGATTACAGACAAGCTGTTAGTTTTAATGAAAGGTACGATTTTCCTGCTATTGTTTCTATTTCAAACAGAGCTTCAAGTCAAGGGATTGCAAAATATAAATCAAAAAAAACAAACCCAAATATTGCTGTTTTTGGAATAGATGAAAACTACTTTGTTGTTTCGGGATACGAGATTGATAAGGGACGAAATTTTTCACCGCTTGAAGTTCAGCAAGGAGCTTTTTCAATAGTAATTGGACAGGAATTAGTGAAAAACCTTTTTGGCTTACACAACGACCCGCTCAATAAAGATATTATGCTTGGAGGTTGCCGATATAAAATTGTTGGTGCTATTAAAGCAAAAGGAACAAGCATGGGCGGTGCAGGCGATAAAATTTGTTTCATTCCAATTACAAATGCACGACAGAATTATTCCGAAAACAAAAGTTACACAATAAATATTATGCCATCATCGCCAAGTTTACTTGATATTGCAATAAGCGAAGCCGAAGGCATTTTTAGAATGGTTCGTGGATTAAAACTGAATGAATCTAATAATTTCGAGATTTCAAAAAGCGATACTTTGGCAAATATGCTAATGGAAAACATTAGCTATGTAACTATAGCTGCAACATTAATTGGAATAATAACATTATTAGGCGCTTCGATTGGTTTAATGAATATTATGTTAGTGTCGGTTTCGGAACGAACACGCGAAATAGGAACACGAAAAGCGTTAGGAGCAAACTCTTCAATTATTAAACAGCAATTTCTTTTCGAAGCTGTTTTTATAGGACAACTTGGTGGTATTTTTGGAATTATTTTTGGAATTATTGTAGGAAATTTAATTTCATTGCTAACTGAGGGTTCATTTGTAATTCCATGGATGTGGATTTTATTTGGATTTGTTTTGTGCTTTGTTGTTGGATTAGTTTCGGGACTTATTCCGGCAATAAAAGCTTCAAAATTAGACCCAATTGAAGCTTTAAGATACGAATAAAAATCAGTTCCATTTATCGTTTAACTCTCTTATTGCATCTTTTGCAATCCACTGTGCCGATTTATGTTGTTGTAACAATATTCTTTGTGAGCAATGTAATGCTAAAATTCCCAATTCTTTATTTCTTTTACCTATTTGTCGTAATGCCCAATTCACAGCTTTTTTTACAAAATTTCTTGAGTCGAAAGAATATTTTTCAATTAAATCTAAATATGGGATAAACTTTTCATTACTGGCTTTTTTATCGTGAACGGCAATACTTGCAATAATTGCAAATGCTGCACGGCGGACATATTCTTCTTCTCGTAATGCCCATTCAAATATTTTTTTTTCGGCAAAAGGAGTTTTGTCAAAAATGTTCATGCATGCTTGGTCGCAAATGTCCCACGAGTTAAAATCGTTAACCCACAAATCTAAATCGGCTTCGGTTAACTCATTTGGTTTAGTTATAAAAACTGCAAGTATTTGAGCTTCGTGGTAGTCGGTTTGCCATAATTTGCGGGCAAGTTCAGTGTTTTTTCCAATTGTTTTTGCGAAATTTCGTAAAATAGGAATTTTTATTCCAAATGTTTTGTCGGTTTTAATTCCAAAACGTTGCATTCCTTTGATGTTTTCTTCGTTTTTGTTTTCGTTGAACCACGAAATTATTTTTATAACCTTAGTCATAATAACATTTTTTAATAGTCAAAATTAAACAATCAAACAAAATAAATTACTTTTGGTTAAAAATAAATTATGAATTGGGAAAAAATAAGGAATGATTTTCCTGTAACAAATAACGCAATTTATTTTCAAAGTGCTGCTATGTCGCCAATACCAAATCAGGTGCTTGATGTTATTATTAATGCATTTACAAGGTTGAACCAGTTTGGCGATATTCATTTTATGGAAGACTTAATTGAAACCGAAAAACTGAATAAAATTTTGGCTACAATGCTAAATACAGATGCCGAAAACATTAACATTTTACCTAATAATTCATTTGCGATGTCGTTGTTGGCATTGTCTTTTAAAGAAAACATAAAAACTCCGTTTAATATTGTTTCAATGTTCGACGAATTTCCATCAAACACGGTACCATTTGAATACAAGGGAATTACAATGAAATATGTAGAAGCCGAAAATTCTCGTTTTCCAATTGAAAACATAATGTCGAAAGTGGACAAAAATACTTTAGCGGTTGTTACAAGTTATGTGCAGTTTTGTACAGGATTTAGGCAAGATATAGAAACTCTCGGAAAAGAATTAAAAAAACGAAATGTTTTGTTTGTTGTTAATGCAACTCAAGGATTCCCATTATTCCCAGTTGATGTAAAAAAGTGTAATATTGATGTTTTGACTTGTTCGGTACATAAATGGGGTTTTTCGGGACACACAGGAACAATATTTTATACCTCACCCGAATTTCGCGAACATTTTGCAAGTCCTATTGCAGGTTGGCTTTCGGTTGATACAAATAATGAATTAATTTATACCGGAAAAAATGTTCCGTTTTCCCTACACGGTTCAGCAAGACGTTATTATACAGGAACTTAT
Organism: Bacteroidetes bacterium GWA2_32_17; assembly: GCA_001769035.1. GTDB lineage: Bacteria > Bacteroidota > Bacteroidia > Bacteroidales > GWA2-32-17 > GWA2-32-17. The sequence continues at coordinate 8,577 of MENF01000017.1, read as the reverse complement.
AATTTGCAGACTTTAATTGGATTTAAAGCCGCAATAGAATATTTGAATAATATTGGATTCGAAAATATTCGCTATAGATTATTTGAATTGGGCGATTATCTGATAAAAAAACTTAAAGAAGCTGAAATTCAAATTGTTTCGCCTGTTAATAATTATAAAGAACGTTCAGCAATAATTTCAATAAATATGGGAAACAAATTAAATGTTAAAGCCTTGACTTATCTTGAAACTAAAAATATTTTTACTTCTTTTCGGTTTGAAATGCTCAGAATTTCGTTTAATATTTTTAATAATTTCGACGATATTGATAAACTTATAGAAGCATTAACAGAGTTAAAAAAAGCAAATTAGCATGAATAAGTTGTCGTTAATAATTTTGTGTATTGTAGTATGTTATTCAGCTACATTTGGGCAGAAAGACAATTTAAAAAATTGGCATCACAAAGATTCTGAAATTGATAAATATCAGGGAATAAGTTCAAATAAAGCATACCATGAATTACTTAAAGGCAGGACTTCAAAAACTGTTATTGTTGCTATTATTGATAGCGGTACCGACACAACTCATGAAGATTTAAAAGGCAAGTTTTGGGTTAATGAATATGAAATTCCCAATAATGGAATTGACGACGATAACAATGGTTATATTGACGATATAAACGGCTGGAATTTTTTAGGAAATTCGAAAGGCGAAAACATACTGCACGAAACGCTCGAAATCACAAGAGTTTATTACAATTTGAAAACGAAGTTCACTAATAAAGATACAACAAAACTTGATAACAACGAGAAGAAGGAATATGAATTTTATAAAAAAGTAAGTGCCGATTTTCAAAAGAAATATAAAAAAGCAAAATCTGATTACGATGGTTTTACGCTTTTTAGCGAATATTATACAACTGCCAATAACAATGTAAAAGAAGAATTAAAAAAAGACGATTATACAATAGATGATTTAAAAAATCTTAGCTTATCTAAAAATGAAACAATAAAAAATTCAGCACTTTACTTATCGCAACTTCACAAAAAAGGATTTACAAAAACCGAATTTAATTCATTTAAAAGACACGTAGAAAGTCAATATAAATATAGATACAATGTTGATAATAACCAACGACAAATAATTGGCGATGACCATACAAATAAAAACGATAGCGTTTATGGCAATAATGATATTATGGGACCAAGTTGCGGGCATGGTACTTCTGTTGCAGGTATTGTAGCGGCAAACAGAAATAACAATAATGATGCTTATGGAATTGCCGATAATGTAAAAATAATGATTTTACGTGTTGTTCCCGATGGTGATGAACGCGATAAAGATGTTGCAAATGCCATTAAATATGCAGTAAACAATGGAGCTCAAGTTGTAAATATGAGTTTCGGCAAAGATTATTCGCCACAAAAATTATTCGTTGATGAAGCAATAAAAATTGCTGAACAAAAACATGTTTTGTTAATTCATGCAGCAGGCAACGAAGCCGAAAATTCTGACATTAAATGGCATTATCCAACCAATAGTTTAGATAGTAATAATATTATAACAAAATATTGGATAGAAGTTGGGGCATCTTCAATTAAGGCAAACAAAAAATTACCAGCAGTATTTTCAAACTATGGGCAACAAAATGTAGATGTTTTTGCACCTGGAGTAAGGGTTTACTCATTACAACCGGGAAATAAATACGAATCTGCCGATGGAACAAGTTCTGCTTGTCCTGTTGTTACTGGAGTTGCAGCTTTGCTAATGTCGTATTTTCCACAGCTTTCGCCATTAGAAATAAAAGAAATAATTTTAAACTCCTCAGTACCATTTAAAAAACTTAAAGTTTTTGTTCCTAACAAAAACGAACCAAAAGCTAAAAAAGTAAAATTTGGCTCACTTTCAAAAACTGGTGGCGTTGTAAATGCTTATAATGCAGTTAAAATGGCTATCGAGAAAGTAAATTAGCTTTTATTAGAGTCTGTCTATAATGTCCGATTTTTTCGTTATGCTTCGAACAAAACTATGGCACGGTTTAAAACCGTGTCATAGTTTGTTGAATCGCATGTCTCAAACTCAAACATTATAGTTCAGACTCTTGATTTTATGGACAGACTCTACCTAGTGTTTGTCCATAATGTCCGATTTACTCATACCTTTTTTATATTTTTAAGGTATTCGTGAGATCGCTTCGCTAAGTTCTGCGTTATTCTCGTATTAAAAAACAGTCATTTACATCAGTAAACTCCTGATTTTTTAATACTTCGAAAGCCTTGAACTCGAACATTCTGGTTCAAACACAGACTTTATAAACAGACACTACCTAACCCCACTACCTTGTTAACAATTGGGAGCAAATGAAAAAGGGAAACCAAAGTGGCTTCCCTTTTTTTGTTCTCCAATTATCAGATGGATAATTTTTATTACTGGTCAACAGTAGAAGTTACTGTTCCAATCCAAAAATAATCTGGATATTCTCTGGTAATGTTTACTTCTGTTGAGTGCATTTCCCAATAAGGGTCTCCAAAAATGCAATGGATAAAAACCATGTTTTCTGCATCAGAATACAGAGGTGTTACACCATCAGCAAGATCATTTAGCGATTTACCAACAAAGGCACCAGTATTATTTATTCCCATGCAATTACAAACTTGATATCCACCAGAGCCTGTTGTGTTATTAATTTGCAAGCCGCCAGCACTGCCATCACGTTCTAAATTAATTTGGTCTGTTTTGGCAACAATTTGTCCGGCAGTAGTAGAAGTGGTATTTATCCTTCTTACAACAAGACCGTTGGCAGCAGGATAGTAAGGAGCTTCAGATGTCCCAGTTTCGGAACCCATTCTAATTGTACCTGCAACTTGTAACTTTGCCAAAGGAGTTGTTGTTCCTATGCCTACATTGGTTCCGTCATCATATATATTACTATTAGCAACCCAACTAGTGCCATCATGTCTTAATGTTTGTCCTATTGTTCCTGCAACAAGTGGACCTGTTGGACCAGTTGCTCCAACTGCTCCTGTTGCACCAACTGCACCATCGGCACCTGCCGGACCTGTTGCACCTATTGCACCATCAGCACCTGCCGGACCTGTTGCACCTATTGCACCATCGGCACCTGCCGGACCTGTTGCACCTATTGCACCATCGGCACCTGCTGAACCTGTTGCACCTATTGCACCATCGGCACCTGCCGGACCTGTTGCACCTATTGCACCATCAGCACCTGCTGCCCCTGTTGCACCAATTGCACCATCGGCACCTGCTGCCCCTGTTGCACCAATTGCACCATCGGCACCTGCCGTACCTGTTGCACCTATTGCACCATCAGCACCTGCTGCCCCTGTTGCACCTATTGCTCCATCAGCACCTGCCGGACCTGTTGCACCTATTGCACCATCGGCACCTGCCGGACCTGTTGGACCAGGTGTTCCATTAGCCGAATATAAAGCATAAGGTACACTTAATAGTTGGCTTGTTCCTGTAATAGTGTAAGTAGTGCCTCCTATTGGGTCGGTTTCGGTTTTAATATAATAAGGTCCTGTTGCCCAGTCAATAGTGCTAAAGCCAGCTCCGCCACCAATTTCTAATGTTGCAAGTCCATTAGCATTAGTAGTAGGCGTTTGTGTTTCAACATAAACTACCGTACCTGTAGGCGAACCTTGTAATATACTTATTTGCATTCCTACAAGATGATTAGAAACTAAAACACCGCTGCCATCTCTGATAACAGCTTGGTAGCTCATTTTTTGCGGTGATTGAGCAAACACACTTGCAGTAAATAATATTGCTGCGAAAACATTGATAAATTTTTTCATAAATTAATGATTTTAATTGTTAATAAACTTGATTTTTAATAATTTTAAAGGTTTTTACTACTTTTTTATTGTCCGATACTTTTAAAAAGTAAGTGGCTGAAGAAAGGGTTTCCATCGGGATGGAAGTTTCGGTGCTGCTTATTTTTTGGTTAAGTATTAATTTTTGGTTTATGTCGTAAAGTTGATAGGATAAGTTTTCCAAATTTTGGTTCACTACCTTCAGATTTACAAACGCAACCGATGGATTAGGATAAACCGACATTTCCATACTAATGTCTTTGTTAACGTTTATTCCTAATATAAAAAACTCGTAGGGTTGTTGCACCCCTTGGGTTACGGTTCCTCCTGCACCGGTGTTAGTGATATAAGCTACTTGTCCTATGGTGTAGCTCACCGTGCCTCCGCTGCCTGTGGCGTCACCGCCTGCTGCCGCTACGGCTTCCTGTGCCTGTATTGCCGTTCCGTATCCGAAAAGGCAAAAGGCAATTAACACTTTTCTTAGATTTTTCATAAGCATTTTTATTTAAATTAATATAGAGAACTTTCAATTATTGTTTGAACCAAGATTTTAATTTTTAATCTAAAATAACATCTCAAAAGACACAAAGTAAAAATTAATCCACAAATATAAAAAATCTGGTAACTATTCACCCGCAAAAATAAATTAATTATCTATAAATAAAAAAATATTTTTAAGATTTTTTTCAAAATAATTTAGAGTCTGTCCATAATATCAGCATTTTTAATTTAAGTATATAGTGGTATAAGGAAACAGGGAATGACGGCTAATCACTTATACCATATACCTTTATATTTTGTTTTCATAAGTTTATAATTAAAAATATAATATAAATTAACATTTTTCTCGTCATTATATACAGACTCTACTTTTATAGAGTTTCTTTTTTTTAATTTTTTATAAATGAGTCTGTTCAAAAAAGGTCATTTTTCATTTTTCAGCAATTTTTTATCCTTAATCCCTAAAGGGAAATTGCTGAAAATCAGACTCCCTTCAGAGCCTGTCCTGAGCGAAGTCGAAGGAGTTGTGGTAAAACTGATTTTCAGAATTTCACGACTTTGATTGTTTTTTAGACTGGACTCATAAATTTAATTTCTCCATCAAAATTATTTCAAAAAAATTTCTGTTTGAGTTTCAAAAAAAAATTATCTTTGTGGCAAAATAAAAATATAAAATTATATTGAATGTCGGTTAAAACAGGTGAAATAGTTCAGGTTATTGGTCCAGTGGTTGACGTAAGTTTCGAAAAAACAGGTGGACAACTTCCAAATATTTTGGAAGCTCTCGAAATTACAAGAGATAATGGGCAAAAACTGATTATTGAGTGTCAACAACATGTTGGCGAAAACACAATCAGAGCCATTGCAATGGACTCGACCGATGGTTTGCATCGTGGAATGAAAGTAGTTTCTACTGGAGATAACATTAAAATGCCTATTGGTAAACAAATTAAAGGTAGATTATTGAATGTAATTGGCAACGCTATTGATGGATTATCTGATATGGATAAATCTGAAGGTTACCCTATTCATACACACCCGCCAAAATACGAGAATCTTTCAACCGAAACAGAAATTTTGTTTACAGGTATTAAAGTAATTGACTTATTAGAGCCATACTCAAAAGGAGGTAAAATAGGTTTGTTTGGTGGTGCTGGAGTAGGCAAAACCGTTATCATTATGGAACTTATAAATAATATTGCTAAAGGATATAGTGGTACATCAGTATTTGCTGGCGTTGGTGAGCGCACCAGAGAAGGTAACGATTTACTTCGCGAAATGATTGAATCGGGCGTTGTTAAATATGGCGAAGCTTTCAAAAAAGGCATGGAAAAAGGTACTTGGGATTTATCTTTAGTTGACCCTAACGAACTTGCAAATTCGCAAGCTACAATGGTTTTCGGACAAATGAACGAACCTCCTGGAGCACGTGCTACGGTTGCATTGTCGGGGTTAACCATTGCCGAATATTACCGCGATGGCGATAAAAAAGATGGCGGAAAAGGAAACGATATTTTATTTTTTGTTGATAATATTTTCCGTTTTACACAAGCAGGTTCAGAGGTTTCGGCACTTTTAGGTCGTATGCCATCGGCAGTTGGTTATCAACCAACATTAGCAACCGAAATGGGTATAATGCAAGAACGTATTACATCAACAAAAAACGGTTCAATTACTTCGGTACAAGCTGTTTATGTACCTGCCGATGACTTAACCGACCCAGCTCCTGCTACAACTTTCTCGCATCTTGATGCAACCACAGTTCTTTCGCGTAAAATTGCCGAACTTGGCATTTACCCTGCTGTTGACCCATTAGATTCAACATCGAGAATTCTTACAAGAGAAATTATTGGTAATGAGCATTACGACTGTGCTCAAAGAGTTAAAGAAATTTTGCAACGCTATAAAGAATTACAAGATATTATTGCAATTTTGGGTATTGATGAACTTTCGGAAGAAGATAAATTGGTTGTTTCGCGTGCACGTAGAGTTCAGCGATTTTTATCGCAACCTTTCCATGTAGCAGAACAATTTACTGGTTTAAAGGGAGTTTTGGTTCCAATTGAAGATACAATCAGAGGTTTTAATATGATTATTAATGGCGAAGTTGACCAGTATCCCGAAGCTGCATTTAATCTCTGCGGAAATATAGAAGATGCTGTTGCAAATGGTGAACGAATGTTAGCAGAAGCTAAAGCTTAACGAAACAATTTATTAACAATTAAGCAAGATTGTTAAAAAAAGATTGAAAAAGATTGGGAAGGCAAGATTGAGAAGACGAGATTGAAAAAGATTGAGAACGATAAATCCTATCAATCTACTTCTATCTTATCAATCTGTTTGAAAAGAATATCAGTAAGTTAATATAACGTAAACACATGAAACATCAACGACTATATAAAGACACACAAGGGAATGATTATATTAGCGGTTGAGGTTAAGTGATGAGATTGAAAAGATTGATAAGAAAAGATTGAAAAAAACAAGATTGAAAAAGATTGGGACGCTCTCAATCTTATCAATCTTCTTCAATCTACATCAATCTGAAAAATATAATAAATTGAGTATCAATAAACTAAAAAATATAAACACATGAAAGTTGAAATAATAACACCCGAAAAAAGATTGTTTACAGGAGAAGCAAAATTAATTCAACTTCCCGGAACAAACGGCTCATTTGAAATTATGAATAATCACGCACCTGTGATTTCAACATTATCCGAAGGAAAAATAAAAGTAGTAGAATTAAGCGGAAATAAATTGTTTTTCGAAATAATTAGTGGACTAGTTGAAGTTTCATCAAATAAAATAACTGTTTTAGCCGAAGGATAACAAAATGAAACATCTATACTCAAAAATTCGGACACGCAAGGGAATGATTATATTTAGGGTTGAGGTTAAGGGTTGAGATTAAGGTTGAGGAGGGTTGAGGTTGAAAAAAGATTGAAAAAACAAGATTGAAAAGATTGAGAAAACAATATTGAGAAGAAAGATTGAAAGGATTGAGAAGACAAGATTGAAGAACGTCTTCATCAATCCTATCAATCTTCTTCAATCTACATCAATCTGAAAAATATAATAAATTGAGTATCAACAAATTAAAAAACATAAACAGATGAAAGCACAAATTTTTTTATTACTACTTTTTGCAATGTTTACTTCTACTGCTCAAGACGTTGTAACATTTACAGCTTCTGATGGTCTAACTGTTACTGCCAATTTATACGAGGTTGATGAGAACGACCCATATATAGTGTTTTTTCATCAAGCTGGTTATAGCAAAGGTGAATACAAAGCAACAGCAGTAAAGTTTTTAAAATTAGGATATAACTGTCTGGCTGTTGACTTACGTTCGGGTGGAGGAGTAAATTTTGTTCAAAATGAAACTGCCAATCTTGCAAAAGAAAAAGGACTACCAACAACATATATAGAAGCCGAAAAGGATATTCTTGCATCTGTTGATTATGCGTGGGAAAAAAGTAAAAAGCAAATGATTTTATTTGGAAGTTCTTATTCAGCTTCGCTTGCTATGCGTGTTGCAAAAGGAAATTCTAAAGTAAAAGCAGTGATTGCATTTAGTCCGGGCGAGTACTTTCAACCCGATATGGTTATGAAAGACCAGCTTGCTAACTACGATAAACCTGTTTTTGTGGCATGTTCGCAACGCGAATTTTCTTATATGAATGAACTACTTATAAATATTCCCGATAACCTTAAAACAGTTTTTAAACCTCAGGATGGTGCAGGGGAACATGGCTCAAAAAGTCTTTGGCAAACTTGCCCAACAAGCAAAGAATATTGGTTCGCTTTATTAATGTATTTTAAAAAGTTAGATAGCATTAAATAGTGTCTGCTGAAAAACTCAAATATGGGGCTAAAGCCCGGATTTTTTAATTCATTTTACCCCCAAACTAAAGTCGGAGGCTATTCAACATTCTGAAATGCTCTTTGTTACAGCATTTGCAAACTTCTCTATAAATGGCGGAGAATAAAGTTCGTATTAAAAACGAGCTTTAGTCCAACATTTGTGGGTGAGAACTATGTTACGGTTTAAAACCGTACTATAGTTTTGTGGGTAAAGAATTTTACGCTTTTAGTGAAAATACTTTGGACTTTTAAAAAACATTTACTTCATAATATGCTATATTAAGTATGATAATATTTATTCAGCAAGCCCTAATTAGTATCTGTCCATAATGTCCGATTTTTTCGTTATGCTCGTTTTGAAAACAGTCATTTACTACAGTAAACTCCTTG
>MENF01000016.1 GCA_001769035.1 Bacteroidetes bacterium GWA2_32_17 | reverse complement strand
TGATAGAAGAAAAAGAATTAATTTTGAACAGGATATGAATACATTGTTTCCCTTAAGTTGACGCGTATGCCCGCTGGGACGAAATTATGGTAAAAATTGCGTACTTTCCTTATAAAGCTCCGTTAGGAGTGACATTATGAATAAATTAGAATTGGTTCGTGGGGACACGAACTAAGGGGACAGTTCAAGTAGTCGTTCTTTTTTTAATTGTTCATTGAAAATTGAGCATTTGTCATTGTTTGTTCTTTTAAAATTAAATGTTCAATGTCAAACAAACAATTAACAATGTTCAAGTAGTCGTTAATATTATGCTTACGGCATTATTTTTTACATTCAGCACATCAAAATAAAATTATCCCGATAAAATATGCTTTTTTTTACAGGAAAAAAGGGTATAAGGCATAGCGCAAAATCTCAAATTCCAAATACCAAGTTTGGGGCTTGAGATTTGGAGCTTGGAATTTGAAATTTGGGGTTTGGATTCTTGGAATTTTGGGTTCTGCGGGTTATACCCTATACCATTTACCTGAAACCCAATCCGATAGCTATCGGATGTAATAATTTACCACGTGGGATATATTTTATAAGTTCATATATCGTTATCCAACAGATTATCCAACGTGGTGAACCATGTACAAAGTATAATTATGTTTAAAGTCATAATAAATCGTAAACGTTAAAAACTCGGTTAATAATCTATAAATATTATTTTAAATAGTGCGAACAAAATCTTATATTTGTTTTTAAAATTTCACTAATCTGATTTAACATAAAATATGGATAAAGTAAGATTGTCGGTATTAGGATTATCCTACAGCGAAACACAATCGGGAGCTTATGCGCTTGTACTTGCGGAAGAAAATGGTGAGCGTCGAATTCCAATAATTATTGGTGCGTTTGAAGCACAAGCTATTGCAATTGAACTTGAAGGATTAAAACCACCACGCCCACTCACTCACGATTTATTCTTACAATTTGCAAACGCATACAATATTCATTTAAAAGAAGTAAACATTTTTAAACTCGAAGAAGGAGTATTCTTCTCGAATTTAGTTTTTGGATTGGATAAAAATGTTACGATTGTAGATTCACGCACATCTGATGCTATTGCATTAGCACTTCGTTTTAAATGTCCGATATATACAACAAAACAAGTTATTGATAAAGCAGGAATTATAATTGAATTTAGTAAAGATGCTGATAGTGAAAAAGATAAAGGACCTATCGAAAACATAGAGATTAACAAAGCATCGGATAAGCTAAAATCGAACAAAACGCCTTATTCAAAATACAATATAAAAGAATTAGAAGCATTACTTAAAGAAGCTGTTCGTGATGAAAATTACGAAAAGGCATCGCACATTAGAGATGAAATAAACATAAGAAAAAAAGATTAATCATTCTTTTTTACATTAAAATTAAAATATATGGGACTTAAGCTACGTCTTACACTGATGAATTTTTTGCAATTCTTTATTTGGGGTTCGTGGTTACTTACAATTGGTGCATATTGGTTTCAAACAAAACAATGGTCGGGAACCGAATTTGGGGCAATATTTTCAACTATGGGAATTGCTTCGTTATTTATGCCTGCAATTGCCGGAATTATTGCCGATAGATGGATTAATGCAGAACGATTATATGGTACTTTTCATATTTTAGGAGCTATTGTTTTATTTCTTGTTCCAATGGTAAACAACCCATCAACAATGTTTTGGGTAATGTTAATAAATATGATATTTTACATGCCTACAATTGCTCTTTCAATTACAGTTGCCTATTCATCAATGAATAATACAAAAATGAACATTATAAAAGAATATCCGCCAATTAGGGTTTGGGGCACTATTGGATTTATTGCAGCACTTTGGATTATTAGTATAAGTCATTTAGAAACTTCTTCGGCTCAGTTTTATGTGGCTTCGGCTTCATCATTATTATTAGGAATTTATTCTTTTACATTGCCAAAATGCCCACCACTTGGGAAAGCGGGTAATAAATCGTTTGTAAGTGCATTAGGATTAAATGCTTTTAAGCTTTTTAAAAGCACAAAAATGGCATTGTTTTTTATTTTTGCAATGTTACTGGGAGCTTCATTACAATTAACAAATGCTTATGGTGATACTTTTTTACACGATTTTGCAAATATAACAATGTACAAAGATTTGATTGCTGTAAAATATCCTGCAATAATTATGTCAATTTCGCAAATTTCAGAAACACTGTTTATTCTTGCAATTCCATTTTTCCTTAATAAATTTGGTATTAAAAAAGTGATGTTAATGAGCATGATAGCATGGGTTTTACGTTTCGGATTATTTGCTTATGGAAATCCGGCAGATGGGCTGTGGATGATTATTGCTTCGTGTATTATTTATGGAATGGCATTCGACTTTTTTAATATTTCGGGTTCTTTGTTTGTTGAGACTCAAAGCGAACCTTCGATTAGGGCAAGTTCTCAAGGTTTATTTATGATGATGACAAACGGATTTGGAGCATTTCTCGGAAGCAGAATAAGTGGAATTGTAATTGATAATTATTACACAAACCCCGACAAATCTTTTAATTGGAAAGGAATATGGCTTGCTTTTGCTGCATATTCACTAATTGTTGCGGTTTTGTTTGCAATTCTGTTTAAACATAAACATGTTCAATCTGAAATTAATTCTAATAATATTAAACATTAAGCAAATACAATAAATGAAAGATTGAAATGATTGAGAAGAAAGATTGGGAAAGATTGACTAGACAAGATTGAAAATATTGAAAAGACAAGATTGAAGAACGTCTTCATCAATCTATTCAATCTACATCAATCCTATCAATCTACTTCAATCTATTCAATCCCATCAATCTATTCAATCTGAAGAACAATAAATTAATAAAATAAAAACAAATGAAACAATATCTCGATTTACTAAACCATGTATTAAAAAATGGCAACCTTAAAGAAGACAGAACAGGAACAGGAACTTACAGCATTTTTGGGCATCAGATGAGGTTCGATTTAAATGATGGTTTTCCGCTTGTAACGACTAAAAAAGTTCATTTAAAATCAATTATTTACGAATTGTTATGGTTTTTAAAAGGCGATACAAATATTAAATTTTTAAACGACAACGGAGTTAATATTTGGAACGAATGGGCTGATATGAACGGCGAACTTGGTCCAGTTTATGGGCATCAATGGCGTTCGTGGAAATCGGATAATGGCGAAGTAATTGACCAGATTTCGCAAGTAGTTAGTGCAATTAAAAACAATCCCGATTCACGCAGGTTAATAGTTTGTGCATGGAATGTTGGCGAAATAAATAATATGGCTTTACCGCCGTGTCACTTGCTTTTTCAGTTTTATGTTGTTAATAGTAAACTTTCGTGCCAGTTATATCAGCGTAGTGCCGATTTATTTCTGGGTGTACCTTTTAATATTGCATCGTATGCTTTGCTAACCTTAATGATGGCACAGGTTTGCGATTTAAAACCCGGAGATTTTGTTCATACTTTGGGCGATGCACATATTTATAAAAATCACGTTGAGCAAGTAAAACTCCAACTTTCGAGAAATATTAAAACATTACCTCAAATGAAAATTAACCCTCACGTAAAAAATATTTTTAATTTTAAATATAACGATTTTACACTCGAAGGTTATAATCCACACCCCGCTATTAAAGGAGAAGTTGCTGTATAAAAAAAGTTCCAAGTTTTAAATTCCAAGAAACAAGCAGGTATTTATCTCTTTTTGGAACATGAGTTTTAAAAATTTTGAACTTAAAGCTTTAAAGTTTCTCTTATTTATTTTTAGCTGCTGTTTTTGCAGCATCAACTTCAAATGAAACTTTATGTGTTGCTAATGGTTGAGCTGTGGTTTCAGTAAAAGAATCTTTCCAAACAATGTTCATTGTAGTAAATTGCATATCGGCAGTTTTTGCCTGAATTTGGAACTCGGCAGTAAATTTCGATTCTTCACCAGGTAACATCATTTCGGCTTTTGATTTTAAATTTGTAGAAGCAAATTCTTTACCGTCGGGGAGTTTTACAACGCATTTTGCGGGGTTTATAAAACCGATTTTTTGGCCATTATATTTGCAATTAAATTTTGCCCATGTGCTTTGAGTTTCCTGCTCAGTTTTTAAAAGAGTGCAGGCAAATGGTCCGGCAGTAAAATCTTTTGCATTTGGAGGTAACTGAAAATCAGTTGCAGTAAAGCTATTTTGACCGATAACAATTTTGTAAAGTCCTTTTACTTCAACATCAAATTGAGCAACATGAAAATTATCTGTTCCATTAAAATCAACGACTTTAGACCTTGTTGAGTATGGTTCAATAAAAAGTGGTTTTTCAGTCGGATTTGAAGTAATGCTTCCGGATGTAAAAACACATTCTTCAACTTTAAACAATAAATAATCTGCAGTTTTGTTTGATATTTTTATTTTAAATTTTGCATATTTAATATTCGAAACAACATCTTCAATTGAAATGATGTAATCAGAAGTTTCTATATTCTGAGAATTGTTATATACGTTAATATGTTTTGGATTATCGTTTTGTCCAAAGCAAGATAATGCTATTAATGTTGTAATAACAACAAATAATTTTTTAGTTATTTTTTTCATTTGTTTATATTTTAGTAACTAATCAGTGTCAAAATTACTATAATTTTTTGTTAAGTTCGTATCATATTTCCCGCAAATATTATTCACGCAAAGACGCAATGCCCGCTTGAGCTTTTTCTATATTTTCTTTTTCTATTTTCTTTGCGTTCTTTGCGCCTTTGCGTAATAATTCTTATACTGAATAGTTACAAATTTTATTATATGTTGTTATTGTTTATAATTATCAAAAATTGTTCAAATTTACAGTCATAGGTGTTTAATGTTATTTTAGTTTAAAAATACTCTATACTTAAAAGTCATTTGTTTTGTATAATTGATTCTATTTTATTTCTGATTTGTGTTTTATCGGGCAAATATAACTGATATTTAGATACAAATATTTTATTTGTTATACCACCAGTAGCGTATTCAACCATAACTTCATCTTTTTCAGCAGTCAGAATAATTCCAATTGGGTTGTTATCTCCATCAACATTTTCTTCGGTTTTAAAATAATTCAAATACATATTCATTTGTCCAATATCGGTATGTTTTGCTGGTCGTATTTTAAGGTCAATTAATACAAAGCACTTTAAAATTCGATGATAAAAAACAAGGTCTATTCGGAAGTGTTTATTTCTTAAAGGAATTGAATATTGACGGGCAATAAATGCAAAACCTTTTCCCAATTCGAGAAGAAAAAGCTGAAGATTATCAATAATTTTTTGTTCTAATTGCTTTTCAGTAAATTGTTTTTGCTGAGGGATTTTTAAAAAGTCAAGAATGTATGGGTCCTTTATTATTTCATCAGGTTTAACAAAAGCATTTCCACTTTTAGAGAGTTTTAAAATTCCTTTTTTGTTTCTACTCAATGCTAATCTTTCAAAAAGTGAAGAATCAATTTGACGTTCCAATTCACGTACCGACCAGTTTTCTTGTAACCCCTGATTTTCGTAAAACTTTCTGGAAAGTTCATCAGAAATACTCAAAAGAACAATATAATGACTCCAACTTAATTTGGCAGACAGTGTCTGCCAAATTGGATATACAATAAAAAATCTTCGCATATCTAACAAATTGCGTCTGCCAAATCCTTTACCATATCGCATCTTCAAATCTTTTGAAAGTTTTGCTAAAAGCTCTGTTCCGTATTCTGCTCTTTCGTTTCCTTTTTGTTCATATTCTACTATGTGTCTGCCAATTTCCCAATTTGCTTTTACTAGTTCAACATTTACAGAGTAAATAGCATTTGTTCGAGACTTTTCGAGAATAATACCAATGTTTTCAACGAGTCCGGAATATGTGTTTTTGTTTATTTTCATTAAAATTGTTTATTAAAAAATAAACTGCCAATATAACTATAAGTAAATAATTAAGTTTTAATCGTTTAAATTTAATTATAACGACTGCTATAGTTATTTGTAGATTGATTTAACATAATTATTATATTTTGGTTAATTTTTTTTAATAAAGATTATTTTACAAAAATAGAAAAATATTTTATCTTTTAAAATTTCATTTGCTAAATAATGAATTATCAGTAAATTTGCTTTTTTAAATTAATTTTATGATTACTAAAATATTTCCCGAAAACCCTAATTCTAAAGAGATTCAGAAAATTGTAAGAATATTAAAAAATGATGGTGTAATAATTTACCCTACCGATACTATTTACGGAATTGGCTGTGATATTTATTCATCAAAAGCAGTAGAACGTATAGCAAAAATAAAAAACCTTGACCCTGATAAAGCTCAATTTAGCTTGGTATGTCACGATTTAAGCCATATCAGCGATTATACAAAACAACTTGATAATTTGGTTTTTAAGGTAATGAAAAGAAATTTACCCGGACCATTTACTTTTATTTTAGAAGCAAACAGCAACGTGCCGAAAATGTTTAAGTTAAATAAGAAAAAAACTGTTGGAATTAGAATCCCCAACAATTCAATTGCTTTAGAGATTGTTAAAGAATTAGGTCATCCAATTTTTACAACTTCGGTTATTGATGATGACGAAATAATTGAATATACTACAGACCCTGAACTTATTTATGAGCGTTACAAAGAAAAAATTGACATTATGATTGATGGTGGATATGGTAACAATATTGCATCAACAATTGTTGATTGTACCGGAGGTGAAATTAAAATTGTTAGGCAGGGAATAGGAGAATTAAAATTATAACGGGAGTTCTAAAAATTGCTTTTTCTTTGTTATGCTCATTTTTCAAAATCCTCATTCCGCCTATGCGGAACTCCGGCTTTGAAAAATTCGCAAGCCTCGAAAAATCTAATTTTTAGAACCCCTCATAACAAGAATCTTCTCAAGTACTTATTTTAAATAACAGAATTTTAGAATATTATTCAAATATTTACTGAATATATATAACAAATAAAAATAAAAATCGTTGAATAAAACTGTAAACATTATAGGTTCAGGAATTTCGGGTTTAACTGCAGGTTGTTATTTACAAATGTGCGGATTTAAAACTGAGATTTTTGAAAAACATTCAAATTCAGGTGGCCTTTGTACCAGTTGGAAAAGAAACGGTTACATAATAAATTTATCTGCTCATTGGATTATTGGTACCGATACGGGAAGTTCGTTTTATAAAATGTGGTCGGAATTAATTGATATGAAGTCAATTAAATTTCATAATCACGATTTAAAAATTGATATTCAATTAAATACAAACAAAGATAAAAATGATAGCAATATATTTCATTTATACTCAAATCTTAAAAAATTTGAGAAGTATTTAATTGATTTATCGCCTGAAGATGAGCGTACTATTAGGCAATTTACTAAACATATAAGACTTTTACAAAAGTTTGATTTACCACCCATTGATAAAAAACAATCCTTATTTCCCACATTATTTAACAACCTAAAAAAAATTAAATATTTAGAAATTTTACCTATTGTTTATAAATGGAGTCGTCAAACAAATATTGAATTTTCAAAAAAGTTTAAAAGCCCATTCATAAGCGAAGCATTTAGTTTACTATACGACGAAGAAAAAGTTAAAATGCTTGTATTTGCTTTACCACTTGCATATATGGACAATAAAAGTGCAGGGTGTCCAATCGGGGGTTCATTAGTTTTTACAAAAAAACTTGAAGAAAAATATATTTCACTTGGCGGTAAAATCAATTTTAATGCCGACGTAAAAAAAATATTAGTTGACAAAAATAAAGCTATAGGTTTGGTTTATAACAACGAGCAAGTTAATAGTTCCGATATTATACTTTCTACAGCCGATTGGCATTTTACTTTTTTTAACTTACTTAACAAAAAGTATATCAACAAAGATATTGAAGAATTGAGCCAGTTGAAGAAATATAAAGTATTTTTCTCATCAATGCTGTTTTCAATCGGAGTAAATAAGGACCTTGGTTATTTACCACATTTCTTTCGTTTCCCACTTAAAAAAGAAATCATATCGCCCGATGGAACATTATATAAAAGATTAGAAATTAAAATTTCTAATTTTGATGAAGTTATTGTTCCCAAAGGAAAAACGCTTATTGCTGTTAATCTTTATACAAGAAATGGCGATTACTGGATTAACTTAAGAAGAACGGATTTTGAATTATATAACAAATCGAAAAATAATTTTTGTGATTTAATAATTGATGCAATTGAATCATATATCGGCAAAATAAAAGCTGATATTGACATGATTGATGTTGCTACTCCTGCAACAATCCAAAGATATACTAATAGTTGGAAAGGCAGCACTCAAGGTTGGTTACCCTCAAAAAATTTTTTATCGTCAACAACTTGTGCATTTAATTTAAAGGAAGTTAAAAATTTTTATTATTCAAGTCATTGGTCAACTGCTGGTGGAGGATTACCCGTAGTAATTAAAAATTCAAGAGACGTAACAAAATTAATCTGCAAAAATAACAAAGTAGAGTTTGTTTATTAACTCATGTTATATATATAAATTTCTGTGCGAATAATTACCAAAAACCCAAATCCCAAGAATCAAATCCCAAGAGCCAAAAAAAGAAAGCCCCAAGTGTAAAGAACCAAGAACCTAAATCCCAAGTTTTTCGCTTGGAGTTTTAAATGTTGGGTTTATTCACTTTCATTTGCGAAACATCAAGCAATATGTTATTGATTCCAATTAATGATGGGTTTAGCGTAAATATTTAAAAATATATCTGAAATTTCAATCTTATTACCCTTAATTTTGTTTACAATGTTTTCTTTATATTCTATAAATTTATTCATGTCGTTTTTATTATAAAAGCTCGGATATTCTGAAGAATTATTTAATAAATCGAAAGCTATATAATTATTTTTAAAGAATTTATAATTACTGTATATAGTGTTATCAATTTTAGAAGAAAGTTCTTTAACAATTTCATTAACATTAATTTGCAAATTGTTAATTACTATTTGCTTTCCGAATGCAAGATTTATTTCGCCTTTTTGTTCGGTTAGTCCTTTGATTATGCTTGCAATATCTTCGCCTGATTTTTTAATATATTTTTGAGTTTGCGAAATATAAACTTCATTCACTTTTTCTATACAACATGGTTCTATTTCATAAGAAATAGTAACGGGAACAATATTTAATTCGTTAAAATTTTCATTTATAGAATGTTTCCCACTCATATTAAGCATCTTTAAAAGTGCAGCTTCTGTTTTGTCGTCGCCATTTTTTGTTCTGCCGTTTCGCTGGGCAATCCACACCGACACCTTTTTTTCGGTAATAGTGTGCCTAATATAAGCCGAAAGAATCTGAGAATTTTTAAGTATTTCGCGGGGATTTCCACCCCTGTTAACTTTAAACATTCGGTTTGCTTTGCCAAAATCAATAATTAAAGGATTACTCATTAAATTACTGCCAAATGTTATTTCGGTTGTGGGAAAGTTGTTTTTATTAAGCACTGCCTGTAAAATTGCTGAATCTAAAATAATATCGCGATGGTTTGAAATAAAAAGATAAGGTTTTTCAGGCGATATATTTTTTAAACCAGTTACAGTAAAATTAGTAGATGTTTTTTCAACAACATCAATTACTAATTTTCGCATAAATTTAGTTTGCAAATCAAGAGCTGTGTGTATATTGTTAATTAAATTAATTATTTTTGAATGTTCACTTTCGGGATATAAAAAGTGCAATATGTTTTTAAATTGGGGGTAACTTGTTAAGCGGTTTAATGCAGCATTTATTTCGCTATCGTAGTATGGTCTGATATCTTCAAATTCTTTTTGAAACATAAAATTAAATTAAGGAGCAAACCTAATGAATTTTAAATTATGCACAAAACATGTTATTATTGTTTATATTTGAAACATGAATTTATAGTCCAAAAAATTGAAACATCTGTTAATGTTTTATAAAATGAAAACGATTTTATTACTCACAATATTAATTTTTGTTTTATTATTAAGTGAAACATTCAAAATAATTTCCCCCAAATCTAAGGATAAATCCGGTAATTTAGCTCAGGTATTTGCGGATGATAAACAATTCTTTTTTC
>MENF01000015.1:2638-13865 GCA_001769035.1 Bacteroidetes bacterium GWA2_32_17 | reverse complement strand
ATTTTCGTCTTAAAATTAAATTCTACAGGAGCATTTTCGTGGGCTAAAAATATGGGTGGTTCAAGTGCTGATTATGGAAATTCAATTGCTGTTGATGCTTTAGATAATGTTTATACAACAGGATATTTTAATTTAACTGCCGATTTTGACCCGGGCTCGGGTACTTCTAATTTAACTTCAAAAGGTAATTCAGATGTTTTTTTATCAAAATTAAATTCTTCAGGGAACTTCGTTTTTGTCAGCCAGTTTGGTGGTACAAGTGGTGACAGGGGATTATCAATAACATTAAACTTATCAAATAATATATTTATGACTGGATTTTTTTCTAACACGGTTGACTTTGACCCGGGTTCAGCTACTGTAAATTTAATTTCAGGAGGATTATATGACGTATTTGTTATAAGACTATACATGTCAACAGGAATTGACGATATTAATAACAATTTGAATTATACTATTTACCCTAATCCCTCAAATGGAAAATTCAATATTGAAATTGACAATAGTTTAATAAACTCTATTGAAATATTTAATATTGTTGGACAAAAAGTTTATTCTAAATATAATATTAAAAATACTAAATCGGAAGTAGATATTTCAAATCAATTTAATGGAATTTATTTTTTAAATGTTACAACAAATAAAACAACATTTACAACTAAAGTAATATTACAAAAATAAAAGTAAAAAGCCCCAAGCCCAAAATTTCAAGAACAAAAACAACTTTCTTCAACTTTTTTACCTTGGGTCTTAGAATTTATCCCGCATTTGCGGATTGGGTTTTGCGTATTTTTCTTGCTCTTGGAACTTTAGGCTTGTAATTTGCATTCTTGGTACTTTATACCCAAAGAAATTTATTTACGTAATATAAGTAGTCGTCCCTTAAAAAGTATTCAATAAAATAGTATTCAGTTAAATAACGTTATAAAACTATGAAAATATTTGCAAGAAAAAATAGTAAAATAGTTAAAACTTTGCATTTTTTTATAATTTCTTTAATGCAAAAAGATTAATTATTTTCTAAAGTTTTAATCGAAGCGGTGCGGTGGGCTGTCCACGAAGTGTGCGAACTACAATTTTTGGGTTAATTATACACGGTGTTACAACAAAGCTATTTCATCTACTATACTATTTATTTTGAATCAGTTAAAAAATTGGAGTTGGACTTCGTGGAGGGTTTTTTGTTTCTTTTTTGGTGGTGAAAAAAGAAAAATAAAAAAATACACAATTAGAATATACAATGACTTTAATTTCCAATGAGGGTTTTTAAGGTTTGACTAAGTAAATAATGCGAATCAAGGATTGAAAATATGCTAATCTTTAATACGAATAAAAATAAAATTATTTGAACCACAATAGACACATATACTAAAAACGGGATAAAATTGTACGTTTAGTAATCAGTTATCGGTGTTCAGTTATCGGTGTTCAGTTATCGGTGTGTTCTAACTGATTACCATTTGAAAAATGTATAAATTTAAGCCATTCAAAGTATATGTGTCCTATGATTCTATGTGGTAAAAAATTGATGATTGTAACATATAACGTTGATTATTAATATTATATTTAGTCTAAATATAAAATTGGTTTTAACCCTTAATTCGCATAAATAATTATTGTCTGTCCATAATGTTAAGAATAGTCACTAATTTCACTAATTTAAAATCAGAGATGCCAATAATTCGTGCAATTCGTGACTGTTTTTTTGAGTTTATGAATACATAAATTACATTTTATAATGTTTTTTTACCGGTTCTAAAATAACCCACCTTGTTGATAATCCTTTAGGAAAAATGACGAAATCGCCTTTTTTAATTTTATAAATATTTCCTTTTGCTAAAACTGTAGCATCACCTTCAATAAAGTAACATTGTTCTTCGTTTTCGTAATTCCACGAAAATTTAGAAATTTCTTTTTCCCAAATCGGCCAATTCTTAATTCCAAGTTTATGAAACTCTTTTTCGTCAAGTTGCTTAATAGTTATTTCCATGGTTATCAATGTATTAATTAAATATAAATAAAATTTGATTTTTTTGCAAAAATACTTAATTTTGAATAATAATTCAAAAAATATGAATACAAAAATTATTTTTTCATTTATTTTTTTGCTTTCATTAAATATAATAGTAGCACAAAACGCTGATTTCAAATCAATTCATCAACAAGAAAGCGAATATTATAATCAATTTAATTTTCAAAATGATAGCGATTGGAATGTTATAAGAGGAGCTTTTAAACCAAATGGTCGTGTTAATTCAAAAGCATGCAATTTGAATAAAATCGTTTTTGGCTGGCATCCATACTGGAGTAATGGGTTAGAAGCAAACTATGACTGGAGTTTGATTTCCGATTTGTCTTATTTTTCTTATGATGTTGACCCTGCTACTGGTAATGCAACTTCTACTCATAGCTGGGCAACCGCAAACGCTGTTACTCAGGCACTTGCAAATGGTGTTAGAGTTAATTTATGTGTTACACTTTTTTCGGGACATGCAACTTTTTTTGCAAGCAGTACAAGTCAGCAAACTTTAATTACTAATCTTATAACTTTAGTTCAAAATCGTGGAGCTAATGGTGTAAATATTGATTTTGAAGCAGTTCCGTCTTCACAAAAAATACCCTTCAACAACTTTTTAGTTGATTTATGTAATCAGATGCACTCTGCAATTCCCGGCTCACAAGTCAGTATTGCTTTATATGCGGTTGACTGGAATTCTGTTTTTGATATCCCAACTATAAATAATTACATAGATTTGTTTATTATAATGGGTTACGATTATTATTACGGCGGAAGTGCAACAGCTGGTCCAACATCCGGATTATACAGTTTAACAAATACCTACGATTATAATGTTTCAAAATCAGTAAATTCTTATTTGAATGCAGGAGTTTCGCCTGATAAATTAGTTTTAGGATTGCCATATTTTGGATTTAACTGGACAACAACTTCAAATACAGTTCCTTCGAGCACAACTGCAACAGGCACTTCCCGAACTTATAAAACTATCAGGGATAACACATCAGGGTTCTATTCTTCCACAAATGAATACTTTAATTACGACAGTTACGTCCCTTATTTTGTTTATGACAATTCGGGTTGGAATCAGGCCTGGGTTGATGACGCATTTTCGCTTGGAAAAAAATTTGAACTTGTTTATAAAAGGGATATTGCAGGAATTGGAATTTGGGCTTTAGGTTACGATGATGGCTATCCTGATTTATGGAATAAAATTAATGAAAAATTAACAACTTGCAGAACAGATGCCTGTACCGACACAATTTATGATATGGGTGGTCCATCTTGGAGCTATTATAATAAAGAAAATTATTTCTATACTATTTCGCCTGCAGGTGCTTCTTCTGTTTCGCTCAATTTTTCAACATTTAATTTAGAAACCGGCTATGATTCGCTCTGGATTTTTGATGGTACTTCCCCTGCCTCACCTTTAATTGGAGGATATTCGGGCACTTCAATTCCTTCTTCTACAACTTCAACGGGACCTTCAATTACAATTCAGTTTCACTCCGATAATACAACCACTGCTGCAGGATTTACAGCTATCTGGCAATGTTTAACTGATATAATTTCACCAACAACAACAATTAGCACAAATGGAAATTGGAAAACCGCTGATTTTACAGCAAATTTTACAGATATTGATAACAGTAATGGTTCCGGAGTAGAAAAATCTTTTTATAATGTTACAGATTTCGATGGAACATTTTGGAGTGCCAACGAAAACAATGGATTTTTTAAAGATGATTTCGATATTCTTAACCAAAACTGGATAAATTATAGCGGTGTCTGGAATGTTGCAAGTGGCTCGATTTCGCAAACTGACGAAGCAAATGGAAATACAAATATTTTTGCACCTTTAAACCAAACTTTATCAAACAGATATTTATATCAGTTTAGAGCAAAAGCTTATGGTGCAGGTGCTTCAAGAAGATTTGGCTTTCACTTTTTTTGCGATTCGGCAAACTATTCCAATCGCAATAATTCCTATTTTATTTGGTTTAGAGTTGACGACCAGTCGCTTCAATTTTACAAAGTTACTAATGATGTTTTTTCTTTAGAAAATACTATTACAAATATTGTTACAACACCGAACCAATGGTACGATTTTAAAATTACTTATGACAGAATTTCAGGTAAAATTGTTGTTTGGCGTGATAATATTTATCTCGGAAGCTGGACTGATTCTTCACCATATAGTACAAATGGCAATTATATTAGCTTTAGAACCGGTAATTGCTCTTTAGATGTTGATGAAATTAACGTATTCCGTTCTCGTTATCCTTCTGTAACTGTTACACTTGGCGATTCTACTAAAGATATTCGTTATCAAAACTCTAATCCGTCAACGCCTTCTGCAAAAATAAATTCAATTGTGGTTGATGCTAATAACAATTTGTCAACTATTGTTACAGAAAATGAAAATATAGACTGGACTCCTCCTTCAAACATTTTATTAGTTAATGATAGTTTATTAAATGACATTGACACTTTATATATTAACACTCAATTATCGGCAAATTGGCAAGCAAGTAACGATATAAATTCTGATGTTACTGAATATTGGTACTCAATTGGCACTTCATCAAACGACTCAAATATAGTTAATTGGACAAATAATTTATTAAACCTAAATTTTATTCATACTGGTTTAACATTAAACAATGGAACTCTGTATTATGTAAATGCAAGAGCTATTAATGGTGCTGGATTATACTCAGCAGTTACTTCTTCTGATGGAATATTAATTTTAGATCCTAACAATATATATGAAAATAAATCGAATTACATTTATATTTACCCAAATCCAGCTAATACAAAGCTTATAATAAATTGCACAAAATCTAACATTTTAATAAATAATATTCATATTGTTAATATTCAGGGCTCAAATGCGAAACTTTCAAATATTCGATTTATTAATGGCTCATACATAATTAATGTATCTGATTTACCTAATGGTATTTACATGTTAGAAATTAATTATAATAATTCTTTAACCGGGCATTATAAATTTACAATATTGCACTAATATTATAATTCATGTTTAACAAATGTGAATATTTTAAAACAATAGAAATATTGGTGTTTTTTTCTTATCTTTGAACTATTATAAAGAATGAAAATTTTAAAATTGGAATAATGACTGAAACCGAAATAATAAACACAAAAATCTTTAAAAGCAATAAAGATTTTATTACCAAAAGAACAAAAAGAATTGAAGAAGCAATTGCCTTTAAAGGGGGTACTATTAAAAATCGAAAAAAGCATTTAATATCCAATTTGCCAAATGGCAAAGAATCATACTTTTTGAAACCTGGAAAAGAAACTTTAAGAAAAATTCCAAATATCTATGATATGTCACCAAATGTCGGTGCAAATGGAATAAGCGAAACAGAAAGCTGGGCATTTGAAAAAATTTGGGAATACTTGCTCAAAATTTCCATCATCAGTCAATCTACCTTCAAAAAGGTTTTAGTGTTGCTTTATCGGAATTGCTTTCTATTAGACCATCAAGAAATTAAAAAAGGTAAGCTCATATACTTACCTTCCAAAGAAATTTTAGATTACATTAATAACATTGAAAAATTTGTATTGAAAGAGGGATTTAAGGATAAATTCAAAACAAAAGAAATAGGGCTTCTTGAATTTTTACATTTTATAGATTTGCTTGCTTGGAATGAGGATGTTAAATATCATATTGTTAATGGGCAACCTGACTTCATAAAATATGACAAGAAGGTTGGAAGAGTAAATACGATTCTTACTGTAATAAGCGCACCTCTAATGATAAGTAATTTCATTTTAGATATTATTGAAAAAACAGAAAAAAAAGGAATAATTGATGTAAAACTAATAACATCTACTATACAAAAGTTTGCAAAAACAAGGGGTATTTGTGTCCTTTCAAATAAAGAATTGTTGCTCCATTTAAGCCCATTTCTATACTCATAACTAAAAAATTAAACAATAGTATCTCTCTTTATTAATTGGGGCAAAAAGATTTAATTTTACGATATGGAATCATTTAAGAATAAAGTTTTTAATGAAGATGTTTTGCAGGTGTTAAAACGCTTGCCCGACAATTCATTGGATATGGTTTACGGTGACCCCGATTACAACGTTGGAATTAACTACGCTGGAAAAAATTATACTACAAAATGGAATGATTATATTAACTGGTATATTGAACTAACGAAAGAAAGTATGCGGGTTTTAAAACCAACAGGCAACTTATTTATGTTCAACTATCCTAAACAAAATGCACATTTAAGAGTTAAATATTTAGATGAAGTGGCTTATGATGTTTATGATTATGTTTGGGTTTACAATACTAATGTAGGACACAGCCCGCGAAAATTTACGACAGCTCATCGTTCAATACTACATGCAACAAAATCAAAAGAAAATAATTTTTATAAAGACAATGTTACTGTTCCATATCAAAACCCAACCGACAAAAGAATTAAAGGAAGGATTGCAAATGGACATTTGGGGCGAATGCCTTATAGTTGGTTTTATTTTGACCTTGTTAAAAATGTAAGCAAAGACAAAACATTTCATTCTTGTCAAATTCCTTTACCTCTTGTAGAAATGCTAATTAAATCATGTACACAAAAAAACGATGATATTTTTATTTTGTTCGGAGGCAGTGGTTCAGAGATTGTCTTATGCAAAAATCTACAAAGAAATTTTATCAGTTGTGAAATCCACCCCGATTATTACGAAATGATTTTAGACCGCCTTAACAACAACGGACGAATTAGAAAAGAATTTCGGCTTCAATTTGTTCAAGAAAAAAACAAAGATTTCAAACAATTGCAAATAGGACTATTTGAATAAGAATATGAACGAATTATTAAAAACACTCATTTTTCATTTTTAATCCAACAAAAACTTATGAAGCAAATTACATTTACAATAACGAAAGAAGAAGTTCGGAAGTATTCCAAAGAAATATTGTCGGATAAACAGATGAATGAAATTTTAGAAATTATTGAAAATGATAATATTCTTTGGAAAAATATTGAGAAATCAATTAGTGCTGCAATTGAAATCGTTCAAACTTCATAGCTCAAATTATTCGCCAATTATATTATCCTTTTCGCCAGTGGCAACATTACACAAAGAAAGTAGTGAAAACCTTATTCTTCGAAAAAAGAGGGAAATATTATTCGCTTTGGCAATTTGAATTTACTGATATTAATGATTACAATAGCATCCGCCTAATAAAAAGTTGTTGTTATAAAATAGTTGAAAAATAAATTATGAATAAATTATCTTTGCAAATAATTTAAAACATAAATTACATGAAAACAATTAAAAATACATTATTAATTTTTGGATTTGTAGCTTTAAGTTTTTCAACTATAGCACAAACCCAAGTTATCACTTTTGCACCTATGGGTTTAGTTAACAAATTTAGAATGAAATATGAAAATGTTTTGAACGAAAACATGACTGTTGGAACTTATTTTAATGCGTATTACATGATTTTTAAAGGAGTTAGATTTGACCCGTTTTTCAGGTTGTATCCTACAGGTAATGCACCAAAAGGATTTTATATTCAAGTAAAAGCAGTTGTTGGTTATTTTAATTCTGATTTCGCTTATGATTATTCGTACGATACTCAAATTAGTGGAAAAGATACCACAATTACATTAACAGAAAATCAAAAGAAAAGCTTTTCCACTTATGGAGGTGGTATAGGAATTGGTTATCAATTTCTTGTAGGAAAAGGACAAATGCCTATAGACCTTTTCCTTGGATTTCAATATTCGAAATTTACAGCCCCGCAAACTGCTGTTTATAACAGTAAAACTTATACAACATCAGATGACTTAATATGGTATTTTACTGGTCCAGGAAGTTTCTTAAACTGTAATTTTGGAATTGGATTTTCGTTTTAGCTTAACAACTAATAATTTAATAACCAATAACTTAATAAGATTTATAAATTATTCACAGATGAATAAAAAATTAATTGAATGTGTTCCAAATTTCAGTGAAGGACGCAACATGCACATTATTAAACAAATTACAGACGTAATTGAAAGTGTTGAAGGAGTTAAATTAATTGATGTTGACCCGGGGAAAGCAACAAACAGAACTGTTGTAACTTTTGTTGGAACACCCGACGAAGTATGCGAAGCTGCATTTTTAGCGGCTAAAAAAGCTTGCGAAGTAATAGACATGACTAAACACAGCGGAGCTCATCCACGTTTTGGAGCAATGGACGTTTGTCCATTAATTCCTATTGCAAATATTTCGATGGAAGAAACAGTTGAATTTGCCCGTAAATTAGCCAAACGAATTGGTGAAGAATTAAAATATCCTGTTTATTGTTACGAATCAGCTGCGTTTTTTCCCGAACGAAAAAATTTAGCAAACAACAGAGCAGGCGAATACGAAGGATTATCACAAAAATTGGCAAAACCTGAATGGAAACCCGATTTTGGACCAGCAGTTTTTGTCCCCAAAACTGGAGCATCGGCTATTGGAGCAAGGAATTTTTTAATTGCATATAATGTTAATTTGAATACTACATCAACACGCAGAGCTAATGCAATTGCTTATGATATTCGCGAAAAAGGTCGTCTGGTTCGAGAAGGAAACCAAATTACCGGAAAAATAAAATCAGACAAAAACGGAAAAGAAATATGGCAACCCGGCACATTAAAAACTGTCAAAGCAATTGGATGGTATATTGAAGAATATGGAATTGCTCAAATTTCAATAAATCTTACAGATATTTATGAAGTACCGATGCACATTGCATTTGACGAAACTTGTAAAAAAGCACAGGAAAGAGGTTTAAGAGTTACAGGTTCCGAACTTATCGGAGTTGCCCCACTACAAGCATTTATTGATGCCGGAAAATACTTCTTAAAAAAACAAAAACGTTCGTGTGGCATTTCTGATTCTGAAATTATTAAAATTGCTGTTAAATCACTCGGGTTAGATGAACTTGCTCCGTTCAATCCTAATAAAAAAATAATAGAATATTTAATTGCCGATAATAATTCGAAAAAATTAATAGATATGTCGTTAAAAGATTTTGTACTTGAAACAGCTTCAGAATCACCTGCTCCTGGTGGGGGTTCTATTTCGGCAGCTATGGGTGCAATGGGAGCTGCTTTAGGAACAATGGTTGCAAATTTATCGGCTCACAAACCCGGCTGGGATGAACGTTGGGAAGAATTTAGCCAATGGGCAGAAAAAGGAAAATATTATCACGATACATTGTTACAACTAATTGACGAAGACACTAATGCCTTTAATAAAATAATGACAGCATTTGGTTTACCAAAAAGCACTGACGATGAAATTGCAAAACGTAAAGAAGCTATTCAACAAGCTACAAAATATGCTATCGAAATTCCTTTTAAAGTAATGACAATTTGTTACGAAGCAATGCAGATTATGAAAGCTATGGCTGAAATTGGAAATCCAAATTCGGTTAGCGATGCAGGAGTTGGGGCAATTGCAGCAAGAAGCGGCGTTATTGGTGCATTCCTTAATGTTAAAATAAATTGCTCCGGCTTTAACGACAAAACTTTTGTTAATGAAATTATAACAAAAGGTAGCGACATAGAAAAAAAAACAATAGAATTAGAAAGTGAAATTTTAGATATTGTGAATAAGAAAATCAGGAAAGAATAAAATATAGTTTGTAATTTGTTGTTAAACAATAAACCCAATAGCTATCGGAAGTCCTATAACAACTACTATTTCGGCATTATACAAATCCTATAGCAATCGGATTACTCTTTGGACTAAAACTTACTGGGTAATGGTATTATTTATGATTAAAGATAATTGAAAACCAAACAAATACAGCCTACTTGATTAGCAACTGGCGGTTCTTGTCTTTCATGTCACAAAGATACTACTATTTCCCGTTTCGCTGTCAACTGTCAAAGCGTTTTTGTCAGAGTTGGAATGTGTGTCGGCGTTTAAATTTTTACAGAAGGGAAGGGATTTTTTGTTTTTTTGTCTTTGTCACTGTTGGTAGTGCGTTGAGCATGGCAAGCTCTTGCTGCAAACTTTGGTTTTGGTGGCTTGTGCGGTTTGCAGCATGTGCTTGACATTGTGCAGTTGGGGTTTTATACTCCAAATCTGTCTATGGAAAACAATCTATAGCAAGAACACTCATAGCAATCGCAAGAATACTAAATGAAATCAGAAAAAGTCTCAGAGTAATAAGAAAAATACTAAAAGCAATAAGAAGATTCTTAATTGTAATCGGGATATTTTTTTCAATCTATATCAAAAATACTTGCCGCTATAACGAGAACACTCGGAGCAATTAAAAAATTCATAAAAGTAGTAAGGAAATAACCAAAGTATATATGGAACTCCCTACTTGCCAAAGGGAACTTACAACTTTTTAAGTTTTTTAAACTCTAATCCACTTATCTCTTCGTACTGTTGGCTTCTTGCTCCGAAAACGGACTTGACATATTTCTTAACTTCTAATGCAATATCTACAAGTCCAATGATAGATTGATAAAGTGTAGTGTTACGAGCAATTATAGCAGAATGATACGCAGGAGTAACATTGATTACTGCCGTATTAGTGGTTTTAAGATTTGTCAGCAAAGTATTAAGTGCAGTAACTTTTAAGTCGGTTTCATTGGGAACATATAGTGGTTCTGCCGTAACTGATACAATCAACTTGCTAAAATTGTCGATTAAACTGTCGTAACTTTGTTGTGAAATGGAAATATTTTTTTGTTCCTGCTCAATTAATATTTCTGCGCCCGGTACAGGTTCTCCTTGTGTTGTTTCGGCTGAAGTAGGTTTTCTATTGTCGGCACGCTTGCCCTGAATTTTACGGTTAATTGTTTTGCATCATCAACCGTCTGCTTAACAGCATCGGTAGCCTCTAAAGCATTTACAACACGGGTACTAAGTTTTTTGAGATTTATAAAAGCGATTTCACGGGCATTGGTTGCATTGTCATAAGCCGTCTTAGTGATTTTTACCGTTTGCAGAGAGTTTCGTGCAGAGGTAAGGAGTGTATTCATTGCAGCAATTTTAATGCTGTTTTTTGTCGGATTATAGGCGGTTCCGTAACCCGTGCAAAATGAGATTAAATCTTCAAAATTTGCAACATTTTTTGCATGTCCTGTTTCGGTTGTTGATGTCATATTCATTTTAGTTTAAGTTAATATATGAGAATTGAAATTTTACTTATTAATTCATCCA
>MENF01000015.1:0-2605 GCA_001769035.1 Bacteroidetes bacterium GWA2_32_17 | reverse complement strand
CATCCATCGTTTTCTACAGCAATAATTTTATTTTGCGAACAAGTTTTTCCATTTTTAGTTACTTTTTTAATCTGCTTTACATCTTTATTGCACAATAATTGATATTGCATGAACCGAACAAGCATTGAAATAGCCTAATGCTCCATTACTGATGTTGGATGTAGGATTGGAAGGTGAAGATGATTGACCACCATCATTTCCAGCCGTGCGAAAATAATCGTACACTCCTTTATCTATAGACTCCAACCATACAGTTACATTATCGCCTATTACTAATTTGCTGCCATTGCCTGCCGACATAAATGAATATCTGATAATTTTACCTTGGTTAAGATTATCATCTGTAACATTAAAGCCTGGCTGCTGTTCGTTGTTAATAAATTCAATTAAACGATAATAATTATTGATATTTGCAGGGTCGTTAAAATTCACTGAAACTAATTTATCATTACCGAACATACTTTTTTCAAGATAAATACTGTCAATATTTACAGGATTTGGCATCGTTGAAGTCGCTGTATATATTTTCCCATTTGATGCAACACTAAGAGTATAAGTACGACCTGGAATTCCTTGTAAAGACGAAGAAATATAGTTGCCAGATGATGCTTCGATTAATACTTCTGAATTGCCGGCATCATCGCTAATTTCAACAGTTGCACCTGTAACAGGAGGAAAAACATTGGATTCATCGAAATTTACTGTTTGTGATATTTTAACCAAATATGGGCCAGTCTTATCGTACACATTTCCTTCAATCACAATTTGCGGTGATGCAGAGTTAAGGTCGAGATCAATTACCTTCTGGCAAGACGAAAAGACTATGATTAACACAATGGCAGTAACAGCTATGTTTATATATAGTTTCATGATTTTAGAATTTAAAGTTGTAGGTAAACGATGGAATAAATTTGAATAAGGTTGTTTGAACTGCTTCGGTTTTTGAAGGATCAGACTCGCTGTCGCGAAATGTTATGGTATATGCATTATCATGTCCATAAGCGTTGTATAGTGAAAATGTCCAACTGGATTCAAATTTGTCCGTCTTTTTCTTTATCCATGTGGCTCCTATGTCGAGACGGTGATAGGCAGGCATACGACTTGCATTGCGTTCGGTATAATAGAATTTAGTTTCTCCATCCACCTGATATTTACCAACTGGAAAAGTAACAGCATTTCCTGTGTTGTAGACCCATGTCGCTGAAAATGTCCATTTTTTACTAAGTTCATAAATTCCAACGATGGAAATGTCGTGAGTTCTGTCTTGTTTTGCGGGGAAATAATTCCCGTTGTTAATCTCATCAAATTTACGTTCGGTACGAGACAAAGTATAACTAACCCAACCATTGAACTTCCCGTATTTTTTCTTAAACAAAAGTTCTAAACCATAAGCCCGCCCTTTCCCGAATAGAAGTTGTGATTCGACATTTTCGTTAAAATTTAACTCTGCACCATTCTTGTAATCAATTTGGTTTTGAAGATATTTATAATATACTTCTGTAGAAAACTCAAACTTGTTGCCATAAAAATTCCTATAATAACCTAAAGAAATCTGGTCGGCAATCTCAGGTTTTACATTGTTACTACTGGGTATCCATAGATCAGTCGGATTGCCCGATGTGGAGTTAGATAGCAAGTGTAGATTTTGTACATTACGACTGTACGAAGTTTTTACCGAACTCCGGGAAGTAATTAGGTAGCTTATGGTAGCACGAGGCTCAATGTTGAAATAGGTTTTGACAAATTGTCCTGAACTGTATTGAGCAGTATCTAATGTGATCCCTTCATTATCGTATGTGTAAAAATTCCCCGGACCCAACAGGCTGAATACAGTAAGCCGGGAACCATACTCTACATTAGTTTTATCTGATAATTTATATAGATGTGAAAGATAGAAAGCATTTTCCCATGCATATTTGTTAGTAAGATTCTTCATACTGGTATTGTCAGCAATAGTAATAGCTCCCGGAATTATTTTATGATATGTAGAATTATAACCAAACTTCAACGTATTTTTTGTTCCGGCATAATATTGAAAGTCCTGTTTTAAGTTGTAATCCTGTATTCGTGAAATAATATTCATTTCAGTGCCCATATTAACATTTATTTTATAATCGTAATTACTGAAAATAATTGATGTGTTTGAGAATAAACGGTCGGAAAACAAGTGGTTCCAACGAAATGTACCGGTTGCATTACCCCAATTTATTCCAAATGTATTTCCCAAACCTAAAACATCTTTGCCAAAATATCCTGAAAGAAAAATCCGGTTTTTGTCATTAATCCGATAATTTGCTTTTGCATTTACATCGTAGAAATAGAGTCGAGCCTGATTCAAAGTAGTATCCTTTGAAAGTTTTAGGAACATGTCGGCGTAAGTCCGCCTTGCTGAAATAGAAAAAGAGCTTTTATCTTTCACAATTGGACCTTCGACATTCAATCGCGACGAAATAAGTCCTATACCACCATTTACACTATACTTTTTATCGTTACCATCTTTCATTTTTATATCAATTACAGACGATAGCCTTCCGCCATATTCTGCCGGTTCATTTCCTTTGTAAACTGACATATCTTTGATGGCATCGGAATTAAAAACTGAAAA
>MENF01000014.1 GCA_001769035.1 Bacteroidetes bacterium GWA2_32_17 | reverse complement strand
TTTTAAAATCAGTCATTTACTACAGTAAACTCCTGATATTTAAAAATTTCGAATGCCTTGAACTCGAACATTATGAATCAGACAAGACTTTATAGACAGACACTAATTAGATTCTGTCTGTAAAATCGAAAGAACTTGTAAATTTATGTCATATTTATAATTCTGAACTTATGAAGATAAGGTATAAAGGTATATGGTACAAGCAATTAGTCGTCATTTCTTATTCCCTTATACCCTATACCTTAAACTCAAATGTAATAATTTACCACGTGGGATATATTTTATAAGTTTATATTTCGTTATCCAACATATTATCCAACGTGGTGAAACCCGTTCAAAGTATAATAATAATTGTTATTTGTAAATTACTCTGTTACCGTTTTCATAAGTAACAGTATATGCTCCGTTTACTCCACAGTTAACCCGAAAAGCTTCGGCATCTGATTTTGTAGTAAAATTTCCAATAGTATATTTATATAAACCATTAATTAATTCTTCGTATATTGTAGAATTATCGCTATAAATTTCTTCAATAATTTTTTTACTTATTTTCTTTTTATTTGCAGCTATTTGTACTCTGTAAACAATGTTTTGTTGAATGTTTTTATTTGGTAAAATTATTTTATCAATATTACTGTTGTATAAATTATTTTCGTTCTTTTTAATATTTGAGTTTATTACATTAAATGGTATAACTCCAACAGGAAACTTTATTCTCTTTTTTTGCTCAATATAATAAAAATTGCCGTAAATTTCTTTATATCCCGAAAGTCTGTAATCTACTGTAAAAGAAATATTTATCGAAATCCGTTGTTCAACAGGTAATTCAATCCAAATGAATTTAAGTAATTGTCCTTTATAAATTATTGTTGCTCCTGCCGATGCAATTACTTTACTAACGAAACCTACAGGTAAATATAACTCTAATTTTGCAAATCCACTTATATCCTGTTTATTAATAACAATGCTGGCATTAATTTCTGTTCCTGCAGGTATGTTTTCGGGTACATTAAAATTAATATTTATTGGTTTTTGAGCAAATAAAATAAAAGAACAATTTGCAAAAACAAATAGGATTGATAAATATTTTATCATATTATTTTTTCAAATAAATATTCAATAGTATTCATGATATTAATTGTAAAATGTTATTTTCTCATTTTACTGCATACTCTAAGCATATATTGCTCTGCCTGAATAAAATTTAAATTTTTTGCTTTTTCCCAATCGCTACATGCTCCAATATTATTTTTAAGTTCAAAATAATTTAATCCACGGTAATAAAAGTATTCGCCATCATTAGGGTTTAAGTCTATTGCCATACAAAAATCGTTGAATGCAGTATCTAATTTATTTTCTTCTAAATAACAACGTCCACGTTCGAAATAACAATTTGCTAAGGAATTGTCAATTTTTAAGGCATTAGAAAAAATATCAATTGCTTGCTGCAAACTTTTATTTAGATATGCTGCTTTGCCTGCGTAATAAAGTGCATTTGCGTCTTTATAATAATAAGATTGATATTTTGTTAAATCTTCTAAAGCATCTTTAAAATCGTTAATTTCTGTTTTTGCTAAACCTCTTTCTTTTAATAGTTGAATATTATATGGCTCAATATTTAAAGCATTAGTGTAGTCTGTTATAGCTTTTTTATATTTGCCATTTTTGTTTAATAATTTAGCTCGCATACATAATATATCAGCTCTGTTTGGTTTAAATTTAAGAGCATTATCAAAACTCAACAATACTTCTTTTGGATTGTTTCCAAATTCGAATGCCTTTGCACGCCATAACCAAAGTTCATCATTTTGAGGATAGTATTTTAAAGCACTGTCAATTACATCAAAAATTTCGGCATCAGTTCCTTTTGAGTACAAATAGTAAATATCAGCGATGTAATTTTCTAAGTTGGAATACCAATTATTTTTCCATACTTCTGTCCAAAGTTTATTGTTTTTAAAAGTTTCAAAGCAAGAATCTGTTTTTATAATATTTGAAGGTAGTTTATTGTTGCCCGATAAGTATTTACGAAGCCAAATGTTAGTTTGTTCCCAATTTTGTAAAATCGAATAACATTTAGCGATGTTGTAATTATTAATATTATCTCCGCTTTGTGATGCTTGTAAAAAATCTTCTACTGCTTTGTTATAATCATTTTTTTTAAAATATAAACTGGCTCTGTATGAATAGTATATAAATTCCGGTTTTATTGAGATTGCCTTTGATACAAGATAAATTGATGTGTCGGATTTATTATAACTTTCTTCAACTTTCGATTTAATAAAATATTCTAAATCGGATTGAGGAAAAGTAATTGTGCTTATTAAAGTTAAACAAAATATTAAAAAACATCTCATTATTCGTTACCCGATTTTTTTAAAAATGAAACTTGAATAAATCCTGTTAAATTTCTGGGTTCTATACCAGTCAATCTTCTTTCGTAAACATCACAAATATAGTAGTAAACACCTGGGGTTACAAGTTTTTTCGAGTCAATATCTTTCCCGTCCCATTTAATATCCGGGTTGTCTGTTTTAAAAACAAGTTTTCCCCAACGGTTAAATATCTGCATGTCAACTTTTTCGACAAAGCGATACGGACCTGGTATGTATAAATCATTTTGACCATTATCGTCGGGAGTAAACACATTGGGAAGTTCGTAATAAGTACATTCATCAACACAAATCCGGGCTTTATTGCGACTTTCATTTAAAAACGAGTCTATTGCTGTAATGTAATAACATCCTGCCAATGAGTATTCGGGAAAATGGTCGAAAGTAGTGTCGTTTGGATTATTTATTGTTCCTATTAATTGCATTTCGCCATTTAATGTTGATGAATAATAAATATTATAACCCATAACATCATCGGCACACGAATGATTTGGATTTGCCCAATTTAAATGGTTAGCGTATAAATCACATTTCGAACTAATTGATAAATTAGGTGAACATGGGGGGGTTGTATCGGTTGGTACTGCGCAAATTTCCTGCGACAAATTAATTAAAGGATTAACAAAATTTCCAATTGAATATTTACCAATAGTCTTAACCTTATAACAATATGTATTTCCGTTTATAAGACCCGAATCAATATATTGTGTGGCAGTTGTTGTTCCAATAGAATCGTAAATCAATGTTGTTTTGTTTAATTTAAAAATATCATATCGGTAATTTTGCCAAGGTACATTTTTATTGATATTTAAAATTATTCGATTATCATCTGGAATTGGCTCTAAAAATGGTGATGAGGCAATGTTTGGTGTGCCAATTAAAAAACGTTTTCCTATTGAATCGTTGTAAAATTCAACTTTATATGAATATGGGTTTTCAATTGTATTAAATAATGAATCGTTGAAAATCGTATCATTAATATCGTTAAGTGAATCAATAAGTTGTAACGATTGCCCCCAATAATCGGGTGAGTGATATATCAAATATTTATATGGACCTGGTGCTGCAATTGTATCAAATTCTGTGGGTTTAGACCATTCGACATACATTTTACCTGTTGTTATATCAGTTTTGATAACACTTGCATGGGTAATTACAGGTATTCCTTTAACTAATTCGGTACAATCTTCGTTTGAGGCATAACTTTCGGCTCCGTCATTAAAAACAGCATCAATGCGGTAACAATATTCATAACCAATTGGAAGTCCTATTCCGGCATTATTGTCGAGAAAATGTGTGGAGTCAATGCCAGTTACTGTTCCTATTTTTACAAAGCCCGTATATGAAGGAACTCCTGTTTCGCAGCTATCGGGGTTCCATCCCGAAGGTCCACATCTTCGGTAAATATCGTAATGTTTTGCCTGACTGCAAATACAAGCATTCCAATCCAAAGTAACGGAATTTGTTGTAGGGCTTAATGTTAAATTAGTAGGTGGCGGACTTACAATTTTAATATTTACATGCTCTTGTCCTGTTAAAACTACGTCGTAATTATTGTCTTTAGCCCTAAAAACTACAAGATAAGGAAACTTTGCAACATGACTGCAATTAGTATTCCACACAAAGTTACCGGTTACATTACCTATTCCATAAACTGTATCGAATATTGCAGGGCTATTAGGTACTATAAATGGTCCGCCATAAGCAGTAAGCATTATTCTGTCGCTGTTTGGGTCGGATGCAAATACAGGAAAATTAATATGTGTTCCCGCTTCAACGCATAAATCGGGTAATGGTGAAATTAACGGTGCTATGTTTGATGAATTTACAACTTCAATTTGTATATCTCTTTCTATTTCGCCAATTTTTATATAATGTTTAGTTGGTTTATAAAAACGCCATTCCTCAATAAACATTGCTACATTATATATTCCAATTTGTCGTGGTGTGTCCCAAATTAAATCGCCAGTAATAGGATTAACGGTAAGTGAATTATCAGCATAAGGGAAAGTATAGCCAGGAATAGGCAATGCATTATCGCCCAAACACATTGTGAGTTTATATGAAAGCGAATCATGGTCGGGGTCATAAGCCCCTGGATTATGAATAAAAACATTGTATAATTTTGCCTTGTCTATAGGTGGATAAGTTAATATAGGTGTTGAATTACTTCCAACAGTTGCACTAATATTTAAAGTTGTTTTTATCGTAAAAAGGACACTTACAGAGTTCGGTATATTTATAACGCCGTCGTTTCTGTTTTGGTCGGACATTACTATAATATATATTCCTGATCCTGGATAAGTATGTAATCCTATGTATGTGTTTTTATTGTAAAAATCGCTTAAAAGAATTTTTGAATAACGAGGAACAATTGATGATGTATTGTCGCCCCATTGAATTTCGAGTTCGGGACGGTCGGCAAGCGATGGCGAGAAAGTGTATGTAACCAATGTTATTTCATAAGTATATCCCGAAATATGCCGGTATCTGATTTCACCTGCTCGGTTATGAGTGGCATAAGATAGTAAAGAAACAAAGAAGCAAATTAATATAAAAAAAATATTTTTCATATTACGATGGGATTTTAAACGAAGTTGTGTGTTTATCTAATGTATAGCCATTTTCTATTTGGTTGTATTTCATAATTACTAAATTTGTCATATCGGGATAATAATCATTTAACAAATTATTTTCTACTTGTATTGTTTCAATTTTATTAGAAAGTTGATATGTAAAATATAACCATAAAGCTCCTTCGTTTATTTCTTTGCGTTCAAAATTAAGTTTTTTTTGTGATGGTTTATTATTGTTAATGGTTATTTTAATATTATCTTTAATATAATTTAAAATA
The DNA here is from genome assembly GCA_001769035.1 of Bacteroidetes bacterium GWA2_32_17. Lineage (GTDB taxonomy): Bacteria > Bacteroidota > Bacteroidia > Bacteroidales > GWA2-32-17 > GWA2-32-17. Next base: position 34,190 of record MENF01000014.1, on the reverse strand, counting down.
TAATTATCGGCATTTTTTAATTCATTTGGTTTTCCGAGGTTTAATTCAACTTGGTAATTCTTTAAAATTACATTTTGAAAATCGTCTAAAAATAATTTCATCGAAATATCGAAAGTTTTATTGCTTGAATTAAAATCTATATTTGTTACAGTTACATGCACAGGATGCATGGAACTGTTAATTATAAAAAATACAATTAAAGTAATATTTATAATTATAAATTTCATAAAAAAAATAATCTATAAAGTTACAACAAAATTATATTTTTACAAAAATATTATTTCTATGAACATTTTTCAATTGTATTTACATCTTGGTATTAATCACATTGCCGATTTTAGAAGTTACGACCATATTTTATTTATTACCTGTTTGTGTGCGGTTTATCTATTTAAACAATGGAAACAAATTTTAGTTTTAATCACTGCATTTACTATTGGTCACACAACATCGCTTGTTTTGGCAACAATGAAAATTATAGTTTTTCCGCTCCCTGTAATAGAATTTTTAATACCTGTAACAATATTTATCACTGCTTTCTGGAATTTATTTTTAAAGTCCGATGGGATTAATATTAAAACGCATTGGGTCAAATATATAACTGCATTATTTTTTGGATTAATACACGGGTTAGGATTTTCTAATTATTTACAAACATTATTAGGCAAGGAAAGTAGTATTATAATGCCACTTTTTTCGTTTAATGTTGGTATTGAAATAGGGCAGATTATAATTGTAAGTATAATTCTAATAGTTAGTTATATACTCACATCGTGGTTTAAAGCAGCCCGTCGCGATTGGGTTTTAATATTTTCGGGTGCTGGTTTAGGTGTTTCGTCAACTTTGATGATTGACCGATTTCCTTGGTAAATTTTATAGACATGGTTTGTGGAGACACAAACCATGGAATTAATTTATTAAAGTCCTTTTAATTTTATATATTCTGCTAATTCTTTGTCAGTATTTAACTCATTTTGCACAAATGCATCCATTGTAATTCCATTTTTTTCGATTGATGAAACAAATAGTTTTGTAAAGTTATTTTGTTTTTTAGAGTTTCTAATCCCTTTTTTAACTTCAAGCCATTCAACTATTACATTGTAAAATTTTAGTTTATGTTCTTCTTTGTAATGTACTACTGGCATTGTGCCATTAATACTCACAAAATTTAACGGATATTCGCTTGGGTGAAAAATAACAAAGAACCAATGCCAAATTATTATAGCTAAAGTTGCTAAAATTGCTTCATAAAAATGTATTATCTGACTAACTTTAATTAACCATATAGGAGCCCATGTCCCAACTATAGTTGGGAACCATAAAATTAATCCTGTAATACCCATTATTAAAGTTCCCCATATTAATGCCCAGTATTCAAGTTTTTCCATGTAATTATAGTTGTCGAATTCCGGCTGTTTCTTTTTTAAATGTATATAAAACAACATATTATTTATTGCTTGATAAATGTCGCTGATTTTTGGGAATAGTCCTTTTAAGACATCTCTTCCCCTTGAAGTTATTATTAAATATACTGCATGATAAACTGATAATGCTATCATTATAACTGCTGAAATTCTATGTACCCACTGGCGAATTACCTCATCAAAGCCTAATACATACAATCCCTTTCCAAACCAACTATCGGGATATTTCAATTGAAATCCTGTAATTGCTAAAACAATAAATGATGTAAGTAAAACAGTATGTTGAAATAATTCGTTTTTTGTAAAACGCGGGATTCTAATTTCAGTTTTTGATTTTTTATACCTTACTACTATTTCGTGAAATAAAATTGCTAAATTGTGTAAAAACATCCATCCTACTACAATAACAATTAACCAAATATAAATAGTTTTAATAATATCTTCGATATTTTTTGCTGAAGCGACCTGACTTACGTGAGAGTAACTATTTGCAAAAATATCCGTTGCATTTTTATGGCATTTTTTGCAAGTAATTACAATATTGTTTTTATTTATTGATGATGCAGGATTGTCTTTAGGTAATATTTTATGAACTTCGTGACAATCAACACACATCGCTGCATTTTTATCTCCTCTCGATGATGCTAATCCATGATAGCTATCCTCGTAATTTCCAGCACTATTGCTCGAAAGTCCATATCTTTCAGAAAGTAACAAGTTTTGATGACATTGAAGGCAAGTGTTTGATTGTATTCTTTTTATTGCATCTCTTTTATTTGATGGATTTATTGCTTGCATGCTGTGTTCACTATGACAATCGTTGCACGATGGCGATTCCCGAACTCCTTTTTTTACTGCAATCCAATGAATAGATTGTTTGTATTCTTCAACCACTTTTTTATGGCATTGTTCGCAAGTATTTGGAATATTCACACTTGCAATTTTCGAACCTGTCTGAACTCTGTTCTTAATATCATGTGAGCCGTGACAGGTAATACACGTTGCTGCCTCTTTTCCGCTTGCAACTATTTCGCCATGAATACTTTTAGAATACATTCTGCTAGGCATTTTTACAGCAAATGAATGTTTTTTAATAAATTCAGGGTTATCGTGGCACTTACCACAAGTTTTTACTAAATTGGTTGGATATATTAAACTGTTTTTATTTGTTATAATAACAATACTATGCGAACCGTGACAATCCCAACATTGTGCAGCTTCGTTTATTCCTTCAGTTAACGATAATCCATGAATACTTTCTTTATGTTCTTTTGCAATGTTGCTATGACAAAGATAACAATCTGCCAAAATACCATCTTTTGGGGCTTTTTTATGATTATCTATATTGTTTACAACATAACTATGACAGTTTGAGCAACTTAATTTACTGTGAACAGATTTTTCTAATTCAGATTTGTGAAGTATTTCATTATGACATTTGTTACAACTTTCATTTCCCCCTTTATTTGAGTGATAAATTGATTTTAGCACTTCAGTTTTATGACATTTACTACAATATGTTTTTTGTTTGTTTTCAACTTTTGATGGTGATTTAATTTGATGGGTGCCATGACATGTCTTACAAGTTGGAGCTTTTTGCTCATCAACATTCATGATGTTTATATGAACATCATTATTCATTTGTTTATTTAATGCAGCATGACAATTAGTACAATTGACTGTTTTTGCAGAACCTTTCTCATGATTATCACTTAATATATCTTTATGGCAATCGGAACATTTCACTATCTTATTGTGAACAGAATTTGAAATTAGATTTTCGTGACAATCTGTACAAATTATTTTTTGAGAATACGCATTATTACTAAAAATAATAGTAATTAATACAACAGCAAATTTTAAAAAGTTAATTTTCATTTGAACAAGTTTTATAAATAATTTTGTAAAGTAAATAAATAATTTTTTTAAATATGATATTAATAAGCAGGTTAAATGATGTTATTTAGCAATATTTGTTAATAAAATAGGACTTACGCAGAAGTCTTTTTGCCACGAATTACTCACAATATTACACTGTGCGTGGGGTAAAATTATACATTATAATTGGTTTAAAGGTATAGAGAATACTAATAACTATTGTTTCATTGTTACATTGCTATGTTATGAGCTATTAAATTAATTTAAAGGAACAATACCGAGCCTGTACAATCCGATATCGGATTTATCCTGTTTTTAGTATAGTTGAAGTTTGAAATTGCCTTTGCATAAAGTTTAAATAATTTTGCTTAGTGTTAAGGTTCTGATACCATTCATCAAAATTTATATCTACAAAAGTTACATTAACCATATTAAAAAGTTCAATAATTCTTCTTTTGTTGTCTTTAAGAATATTTTCAGCAGCATTAATAATACATTTATTGTAAATTGCGTAAAGTGTTTCGTGTCGTTTATTTTCAGAAACAGGCATCACAATGTCTGCATTAAAAGCAAGGTTAAGCATATATTTGATATACGGAATATTCATTATAGGGATATCACAAGCTGTAACAAAGTTCAAATCACTGTTAGAAGATTTAAGACAAGATAATATTCCCATTAGCGGACCTTTGTTTTTTTCTATATCGTGAACAACTCTCAAATTTAAAAACTTAAATTTTTCACTATCATTGGCGCCAATAATTACCTCATCAAAATATGGCAACAACTGGTTTGATATGATAGATATCAGCGGTTTCCCATTAATTTGCAGCATGCTTTTGTCCTCTCCCATTCGTATGCTTTTCCCGCCTGCAAGTATAATGGCAGTGGCTTTTTCACGAAGTAGCCATTTATTATTATCAAATCTGATTCTTTCAGGAGAAAAATCATATTTTTCCCCATCCGATTCAATTATTTTATCTGCAAAATCATATACTTCTTTACAGCTTTTTTTAATAAAATTTTCTGATAATTTTCTGATTATAATAAATAATCCGGGGTCAATGGCTAATCTTGCTGAATTTGATTCGCAAACAACAACAGCATTGTGTGGAATTTTACTTATAAGTTCATTTATTCCTTCTAATAACGATTTTTTATAAACACATAACCATAAAACTTTTTCTGCGCCAGAGCGAAGCATCCTTGCAGTATCTTTTTGCGAAATCTTATCTGTTTCATCAGTTAATTTATAGCTCCCGGTTAAAGAACCACATACACCACAACCTTGTTCCCCGCGTGGGCATTTTGCTTCGTCTTCTTTTATTGTTGTAACCTTTACACCAATAACAAGATGTTCTTTAGATAATTGCTTTATTAATTTACAGGCAAATTCTGTTTTTCCGTTATTCCTTCCCGTTGAGCCGATAATAATGAATTTTTCCCTTTTAATCATAATTGTATTCCTAATTTTTTTCTTTTTAATTTATTATATTTGCATTTATCAGTTAAATTTTGATTTAAGAAAAATTAGATTTTAATACTAAACTACTATCAAAATACTTCAGTAAATTTTGGGACAAACTTTATTAATTTATTATTTTATACCAACCAACTAACAAGTTAAAATTTAACTTGTTAGCGGTCAGCATAAGAAGGAACTAATTTAATAAAAATGAAAAAATTACCTTCTAAAATACTACTTTGGCTGATAAATTAATTATGTTAGCACTATAATCTTTTCTATCAGTAACTTTGCTGTTTGCATCAACTTTTGTAGCAACAGTTGTTTTGATATTCTGGAATTCAAGAGCTACTGAGAAACCGTGTTTTATTGGGAAAACCAAATCGGCATAAATGGTAGTATTCCCTTCCACTGCACCTACTGACATTTTTTCGGTAGTATTTTTATCCATACCATAACCAATTACAATCTGAAAATGGTCAGAAATTTTTGATGTGGCATTAAACCAAAAACCCGTGCATAATTTATCAGTAGTTGATACTACTTTTGTAGAGTCATCAATCTTCCAGCTATAGTTGCCTGCAACATTAAACAGGTTGGCATTGTTAAGATTTGTACCGGAATTGAATTCACCCAGTAAAGAAAAGTATTTATGGAAGGGCAGACTAAAATCAACACAGATACCTGAAGTTTTTAAATCAAGATTAGATTTAAGAGTATCTTTAACAGTTCCAGTAGCTTCAATAACACCCTTTCTTTCGGAATATCCGGCCATTACATAAGAGAAGCCCAGTTCGTAAAAAACTTTCTCTTTTGCTTCATATTTAGCCGACAGACGTGCCTGTATCATTGGTGAAACGGCTTGATTATCGGCTCCGAGATGAACTGTTCCTAAATAATCTTCCTTAGCTGATTCTCCGAACGTAGCCTGAATCATGGGAAAAAGTTTTTCACCTACTTTGCCTTTATAACCTAAGTAAAGCTGAGCGCGGCGGAATCCTCTGTTACCTGTATACCACATATTTCCGTTGGTGTTGTTGGTATTTGCATTATTCGGCGAAAAAATATCCCACATCTGACCCATTCTTGCTTCAAAACCACCATGGATTACAGATGCGTATGCAAGCCGTATTCTAGGTCTGACATTACCATCAAAAGCTCCACCATAAAAGTCGAGTTCTATTAAACCACCAGCTTTTGTTTTTTCTCCAACTGTTCCTTTTAAGCCAAAACGTGTATGCTGTGATGTAAAGCCAAGTGCAGCAGTATCTTTACCGCTTGCAAACTGGGGAGCAGATAAGTTACATAGTGCTCCATTTCCCCATGAATATACCCCTCCAGTAGCATATACCATATCGCCTTTTACAAAACCATAAGGTTTAAGTTCAAGGTTTTTGTTTTCCTCTTTAGGTTTTTCTTGTGCTAATGCACATAACGGTAAAGCCATAACCATAAATAAAAAATACTTCTTCATAATTTTCTGTTTTTAAATTAATATTAATTAATGACTATCTATTTCTGTAATTTTATTTTGTAATTTATTAAGATACAATTCAATATTAGGATCGTTAGGTCCATTAAATCTTGTACCGAGAATAGTCTCTTTAAGATATTTGTTTTGTATAGCAGCAATATCAATATCTCCCGAACTCAAATAATCAATAATAGCCCGCCATTTTACTGCATACACATTATCATCATCTTTTATTCTGATTGTTTTTAGATACATTCGGCATTTATCACATACATAAGCAGATACTTCTTTTTCGTCTTCAATATTAAGATATCCAAGAGCATTTTTATCTTCTGTAAGACAAAATGAACATTTCAGTCGTCTGAATAACCAATATGTACCACAATGTATGCAAGCCATTATTTTTTTACCTTCCTTCTCGGTTAAATAAGAAATACTTGCATCGTGCCCACAAACAGGACAAAACCCGGATACATGATTTTTAAGTTCAATCCGATAGCTATCGGATTTACTTTTTACAAAACTTGCTACTGCTTCTCTATAAGGATAAGCTATAAAAATGGAAAAAAACGTGATAAAATCATTGCTAAGACCCTTATCTTTTGCAAAGTCAAAAATTATTTTATGCTTATTTTGCAAAACATTTATTGTAAATTGTCTTGAAAAAGGAATATCATTATTAAAGGTATTCCATAAGTTTTCTACATCTTTAATATATTCTTTTCCATAAGATTTAAGAAGTTCAGTTAAATTGAAAATAAACCTTAAATTTTGTTCTTCATCAATATTCCATATTTCGTCAGTTATCACATATTTCTTTTCTTTAAGCAACTGAATATTTGTTTCTGCAATTTTTTGATTAAAAGAATTATCATTAAAATATTTTGCATAAGATTTTATCAAATCCTGATATGAGTTGATAAAATCCATAAACATGTTTTTTTCTTTTTTCACCTTATCTATCTCCTTTATTAAAGAAGCTCAATTAATCTTTTGGATACCCCTTGATTTTTTCCAAATCGAAACCGGAAATATACAACACAGCAGTATCAAGATCGTCTTTTCCATAAATATACTTAAAATATTTATCAGGTTCTTCCTGAAGTCTTTTTTCTGCAATTTTTAACAGTTCTTCACGTTTGCCAAAAATAGCTGTACCCGTGGGACATGCTTTTACACATGCCGGCTCTAATCCTTCTTCAAGGCGGTCGTTGCACATAGTACATTTACGTATTTTAGGGTTAATATCAGTTGTGAATCTTGGTATATTAAAAGGACATGCTTCCTTACAAAGTGGGCAACCAAGGCACTTTGTGTCATCCCATGCAATTGGTCCATACGGTTTCTTTTCGAGAACACCTGGCACCGGACAAGCAACTACACATGCGGGGTCTATACAATGTCTGCATTGTTTTTTCCAAAAACCCCAATCTTTTATTTTATTATTTTCAATTACCTCATGAAATTTAATCAGAGTATAAGTAGAACCTGAAAGGTCTTTTGGATTTTGATAACCCTCACCTCCGAAAAACGTAGTCTTTTCAGCAGGAAGATTATTCCACTGTTTACAGGCAGTTTGACATGCCCGACATCCAATACATTTTGTATTGTCAATTAACAATCCCATTGGTTCTGAAAAATTTTCCATAATTTACCTCCTATGCTTTTTTTATGTTACAAAGAAATGTTTTATATTCAGGAATATTTGTATTCCCATCCCCTACATGAGGGGTTAAAAGATTTGCAGAATCTCCTGTGGCAATTCCGGCATAACCAAAACACCACGGAATAGCTACCTGATGTATTTTACGTTTTGTGGTTCCATCCATAATAACAAGTGGTTCAAGGCGTCTTGTAACCAGAGCGTAAGCTGAAATTTTTCCACGTGCCGAAGAAACAGCTACTTTATCTCCATTTTTTATGCTTTTCTCGGAAGCTAATTCTTCACTGATTTCTACAAAAAGGTCTGGTACTAACTCTGCCTGCCACGGAAGATTTCTTGTCATTGCTCCTGCCTGCCAATGTTCGGTTACCCTCATAGTTGTTGCAACAATAGGAAATTGAGCAGATGTGCCGATAGTATTTAATTCTTTGTTCAATGCATCTCCTTGATGGAAGAGAACAATTACAGGATTTATCATCTGTCCCGAGAAAGGATTTTTTAAAACAGGTGATTCTAATGGTTCATAATGTTCAGGAAAAGGTCCCTCGTTTGGTTTTGCTGAAAACAATCTTCCAACACCTTCTTCACACATTATGAATGGATATTTTTCGCTTGGTGCCCATGGACCATCGGGAACATCACCTTCAAAAGCACCTTTACCTTCTGCTAATGCAGGGTTCCATCGTATTACCCAACGTTTTGGGTTCAGAGGTTTTCCTTCGCTATCAACCGAAGCTCTGTTATAAAGAATTCTGCGGTTAACGGGCCAGCACCACGACCAGTTAAGGTTCATGCCAGGTGCTCTTCCCTCTGCAATAAGTTGTTGTGCTTTCGGTTCGTCTTTTTCGGCAATTCGTTTTGCATACCGGTTTGAAAATTCTCCGAGTTCATTCTTAACATAATTTGGTGCTGTTTTATCTTTTCCTTCGGTATCGCTCCAGTTAACATAACCGGCACAATATACCCAGTTTCCGCACGCAGTTGTACCATCATTCATTAATTTGGCAAACCCTGGAACCTGCCCTTTCCTTTGTCCGTTTTCAATAAAATATCCATTAATTTCAGATGCTACAAAATGAGCACTGGGTTCTTTATTAACATCTATTTCATCGCCTGTTCCATAATTCCAGTTTAACTTAAGTATTGGGTCGGGGAATACGCCGGCGGTTTTCTGATATTCTTTTTTGATACCTTTAAATAGTGCATCAACAATCCATAAATCGGAACGTGCATCACCATGCCAATCGGCATCACCAGGGTGAATAGCAGCATATCTCCATTGTGCCCAGCGTCCCGAATTACTAACAGAACCTTCTTTTTCGACCGATGAACATGCAGGTAACAAAAATACTTCAGTTTTTATATCAGCAGAATTTACACCTGGTCGTTTCCAGAACTGGGCTGTTTCAGTTTCCCATAATTCTGCAACAACAAGCCATTTTAACTTATCTAATGCTTTTCTTTCTTTTTCTGAGTTGGGACCTCCGACAGCAGGATTTTGACCCCATGCTATTAATCCTTCTATTTTCCCTTTATACATATTTTCAAAAATCTGCATATGGTCATGTAGTCCTGATTTTTTTGGTAAATAATTATAACAGAAACCGCCTTCGGTATCTTTCTGTGCATTTTCGCCCCACCATGCTTTAAGCAAACTAGTTATGTATTTTGAATAATTACCCCACCAGTTAGCCGATTTTTTATCGTTTGATTTTGGAGTATATTTTTCAATATAAGTTTTCAGGTCAACATCATCAGGTGACGGAGCAGTAAGATATCCTGGTAAAATATGATAAAGTAAAGCCATATCAGTTGATGCCTGAACATTTGATTCTCCACGAAGTGCATTAATACCACCTCCTGCTATTCCAATATTACCAAGAAGTAATTGAATTACTGAATATGAGCGGATATATTGTGTTCCAATAGTATGCTGTGTAGATCCCATAGCATAACACCATGTAGCCGATTTATCTTCGGGATAAGTGCTTGTAAACAAATCGCAAACTTCGAGATATTTTTCTTTATTTACACCTGTAATATTACAAACCGTATCAACATCGTATCTTTGGTAATGTTTCTTCATCAATTGAAAAACACATCTTGGGTCTTGCAAAGTATTATCACGCTTAGGAATTCCATCAGCATCCAGGTCATATTTCCATAAACTTTTATCATAATTTCTTTTTTCTGGATTATACCCTGCAAAAAGACCGTCATTAAAACTATACTTATCGTTTATTATAAATGAAGCATTAGTGCTATTTAACACATAATTTTTTTGAATTCTGTCATGTTGTAAAGCATAGTTAATCATACCGCCTACATAAGCAATATCAGTTCCTGAACGAAATTGAGTATAAATATCGGCAATAGAAGATGTTCGGGTAAAGCGTGGGTCGGATGATATTATTTTTGCTCCTTTTTCTTTAGCTTTCATTATCCATCTTGCTGCCATAGGGTGCATTTCTACAATATTAGAACCCATAACCATAATGACATCAGAATTTTGAAGGTCGTTGTAATGATTTGTCATAGCACCTCTTCCGAAAGAAGCAGCAAGTGCGGCAACTGTAGAAGAGTGGCATAATCGTGCTTGATGGTCGAGCCAGTATATACCGAGAGCTCGTGCAAATTTAGATAAAAGATAGCACTCTTCGGTATCGTGTGCTGCACCGCCAAGTTGTGCTATACCATCGGTACGGTTTACAATTTTACCATCTTTTTCTTTCACAAAAGTACGTTCGCGTGTATCTTTTATGTTCTTTGCTATTTTTTCTAAAGCCCAAGTCCAGTCTTTTTTCTCCCATTTTGAAGAGCCTGGTGCTCTGTAAAGAACAGAGTTTAAACGGCGTTCATTAGATACTACCTGAAAAAGAGCAGAACCTTTTGAACATAATGCACCTTCATTAATAGGATGGTTTGCATCTCCTTCAATATTTATTATTTTCCCATCTCTGGTAGAAACAATTAAACCACAACCAACTCCGCAATAAGGACAAATTGTTGTAGTTTCCTTTGTTAAGGTGGTTTTAAACTTTTTCTTTTCTGCCCATGCTACGTCTGGAAAACCAAATACTATTATTGCCGTACCAAGAGTAAAAATACTTCGTTTAAAAAAAGACCTTCTGTTCATTTCCATATAATTACCTCCTAAAAGATTTATATTAAATAATTAATTAAAAAACGTTACAATATTACAGTCATTAAAAAAAAATAATTATGATGATAATTAAGAATAAAATATGTTTTTACACCATACTTTATTATGATATGCGTTCTATTACAATAATTAATACTCTACGAGCAAAATATATGTTTATTGTAAAAACACAACGAGTTTAAAAAGAACATTGTAGATGTTCCATTATTGAACATAGCAAAGCGTTACAATTAGAAATAAATTGATAGATAATAAAGCCATGTGCGTCATTGGTAGGGAAGGAATGACCGAAGCAATCTCATTTAGTTAATAGGTTGATTCAAAGGGGCATGCTATATTATCCAAGTTGATAGGTTTCATTAGGTTGTTTATGATAACTTTTCTTTATTCTTGCTTCACTTTGCTACAGTACCTTTTTAATATATTGCAGTAAAATGCTTTCTTTGCCACGGTACCTTGCAATATACCATATTAAAACGCTCACTTTGCTACGGTACCTTGCAACAGATTGCAGCATAGTGCTCTGTTTACCACTTATACTGTAAGATTAACCACAAAATTAAATTTTTTAATCATCAGTTCATTAATCATCAGTAAATATTAATAGTCCCGCCTAATGAATAGATTTAAAAAAGTTAACAAATTGCTAATAGGTCATGGATTCAACATTTATGCCTGCAATTTTCATTAATCCTTTAATATTTTTAAGAAAAATACTCCGACCTTTGATAATAATATAACCTTCGTTTTTAAGTTCGGAAAGTGTGCGGATAACAGATTCGGTGGAAGTATTAATAAAGTTGGCAATATCTTCCCTTGAAAGGGTAATTGCCTTATCGGAAATATCTGCGTTGGAAACAGGAAATTCATCATAAAAAGTATTATAAACAGATAGCAGTCCTTCAGCTAATCTCTCACGAACAGATTTCTCGGCTATCGAAATAATCTTATTATTGGAATACTCTACATGTTGCCCCAAAACAGTCATCAATTCTAATGAAAGATTGGGATAGCCGTTAAGAATACTAAGGAAATCTTCTTTATTTATTTTGCATACAGTAGAATCTTCTATGGCTGTGGCACAACAATAAAAATGGTTAGTAAATATGGTTCCTAATCCAAAGAGATGTCCGGGCATTACAAATCGGATAATATGTTCTTTAATAGAACCATATATATGAATTTTTACTTTGCCCTTGTTAAGACAATATATTCCACTTGGCATTGTTCCTGAACAAAAAATTGACATCCCCTTTTTATATGATATACAACACTTTTTATTGGATATATACTTTATGCCACATAATTCTATTGCACTAAAAATAGATTTATTCAATACATCACATTGTTCACAATTAAGATTTGTCATTTTACTAATTATAAAATCATTGTATTCATCATTTGTGTTTAGTTAAATATATGCTTGTGAAACTATTTTATTGTTTTTTGTCTGTTTAAGGTTTAACTATATTTTATTTATTAATCGGATTATATATATCAAAGTAAAAAAATGTTGATTATATTTACAATGTTTAATATCATATTTAATTATGTTTATGAACATTAAAAACAAACAAAAAAATATTATGTTATATAACATTTTATTTTGATTTAAAAAAAAATACTTTTGCATGGTTTTAATTATTAAAATATTATTTTTTGAAGCATCCATGATTGATTTTAAACACACGATGAAGTGATTATTAAGAAGATTGAAAAAACAAGATTGGGAAGATAAGATTGATAAGATTGGGAAGAAAGATTGAATAGATTGGGAAAACAAGATTGAAGAAAAACCTGCAAGCAGTGAACAGTAAGCAGTATGTAGTAAGCAGTAAGCAGTCGGCAGTGAACTATAAACTCGAAACTGAAAACTTTTTTGAACATAGAACAATGAACATTTTTGAACAATAAACTTTTTGAACATTTTTAAACAATAAATTAGAAAATATAAACAAATGAAATTACCACGTAGTTATTTTAATTACATCTCTTATTTAGGAACGATTACAGCTTTAATTGCTTGGTTTGCAATAATATTTTTTATAATTCAAATTAATTTTTTCAATTTAGAAAATGTTTATTTTGATTTATATGCATATTTGGTTACACCAGCTTTTTTAGTTTTAGGCTTGATTTTGATACCTGTTGGTATGTATTTAAAGAAAAGGAAAATTAAAAAAGGCATATTTCTCTCTGACGATAAATTATTGATAATAAATTTAAAAGATCCAAAAACAAGAAATGGAATTTTAATTTTTTCTGTTGTTACAGTTTTCTTTATAATATTTACAATAATGGGTAGTTATAAAGCATTTCATTATACCGAATCGTTAGAATTTTGCGGAAAACTATGCCACAAAGTAATGGAACCTGAATATATTGCCTATCAACATTCGCCACATGCAAGAGTAAAATGCGCAGAATGTCATATTGGAGATGGTGCCAATTTTTATGTAAAATCAAAAATTTCGGGTATGAGGCAAGTATATAAATATTTACTTGGAACATACCCAAGACCAATAGAAACACCTATAGCAAACTTGCGACCAGCACGCGAAACTTGCGAAAAATGCCACTGGCCTCAAAAGTTTTATACAAATAAAATAAGGAACGAAAAATATTATTTATCTGATTCAGCAAATACTGAATGGGATTTAATAATGAAAATGCGAATTGGTGCCGACCATTCATCTTTAGGAAATACCGAAGGAATACACTGGCATATTAATCCAAACGTTGAAATAGAATATGCTTCTGATTTTAAACGTCAGTCAATACCTTGGGTTAAATATAAAGACAAAACTACAGGAAAGGAATATATTTTTACCGACCAAGATTCGGCTAATTATCCAAAACCAGACTCGTTAAAAAAATTAGAACATAGAATTATGGATTGTATGGATTGCCATAATCGTCCATCGCACGAATATTTAGCTCCATCGCATTATGTTAACGGACTTTTTGCTGGCAAAAAAATATCTTCTTCAATACCTTATTTGAAAATAGCATCAATGGAGGCATTAAACGATATTTATTTTACAAAAGATTCTGCTTTTCTTGGAATTAGTAATCAGATTAATGATTATTATAAGAAAAATTATCCCGATTTGTTCACAAAATACCAAAAGCAAATTCAAAATGCAATTTCACAAATTCAAACAGAATTTTCTTATAATACATTTCCCGAAATGAAAGTAAGATACACTGCTTATCCAAGAAATATTGGTCATTTTGAATTTAAAGGTTGTTTCAGATGTCACGACGATAATCATAAAACTAAAGAAGGAAAAGTAATATCTAAAGATTGTAACCTTTGCCATACTATTGTTGGAATTGGAACAAAAGATACAATAAAATACGCTCCAATCAATGGAACATTAGAATTTGTGCATCCAGTTGATATTGGAGAAGAGTGGAAAACTACTAATTGTACCGAATGCCATTTAAATTTATTCTAAAAATTATTTTTAATTTAATACAATGTAAAATAAATATGTTGTAAAACATATTTATTTTTTATTGTATTAATAATAAGCGTATTGAATTTAGGTAAATGTTCGAATTCTTTCTAACAGTATAATGTAAGCAATTGAAATATAGTAAAATAAAAAATTTGTTGATTTGTAGTAAAAATAATTAAATTTTATTTTTTTGTTCGTTTGATTTAATTTTATCTTTGTGTTTTTAATAAATTGTAAATTTTTTCAATAATTGATATTTCAAAAAAACATGTTATAGAATATAAAAATGAAATTTTAATAAATAAATCATGAAGCTCTTATTTTTATCGTTTTCGTTGTCTTTAATTATTTTTATAGGGTGTGAAAGTAATTCAAAAGAAAAATTATTAAAAATTGATTTAATAACCCAAATTGATTCATCATCTAAAAATGAAATGGCGATTACTCCTCCTCCATTTTCTGATGGTATTTTTCCTTGTTCAGAGTGTCATAAAGATTTAAAGCCAAATTCTACAAGAAGAAAATTAGTTGATATGCACGATGATATTGATGCAATGTTTAATCACGATTCTGAAAATAGATGGTGTCTCGATTGTCATGATACTCAATATAGAGATTCTTTGCATTTAGCAAGTGGTAAACGCCTTGATTTCAAAGAATCGTATAAATTATGTGGTCAGTGCCATGGCGATAAATATCGCGACTGGAAGGTTGGAGTTCATGGAAAACGTACAGGAGAATGGAATGGTAAAAAATTATACTTGTTGTGTGTAAATTGCCATAATCCTCATTCACCTAGGTTTAAACCTTTAAAACCTTTACCACCACCAGTTAGGGAAGAAGATATTAAATTCTAACAATTAAATTTAATATTATGCAAAATAATAATTCACGTAGAGATTTTGTTAAGAAATTAACCTTTGCTTTGGGTTCTTTTGTTGCTCTTTCGAGTTTCAAAGTTGATAAAACCAGCAAAATTGAAAAGCAAAATTTTAAAACTTTATCAAAATCGGAAGTTGATAATATCATTAAAAACTCTAGTTTTACTGTAATCAACAGTATAAAACCTGAGTTATCACCTAATAAATAAGTGATTCTTGAAATATTGAAATAAATATAAACAATATGCAGAATAACGAAAAAAATAATTCCAGACGTAATTTTTTAAAAAAATTGCCCGTGTTAGCTTTAGGAACTGCTGCATTGGCAAGTTGCAATTCGCAAGAGATAGAAGAGTTTCTTCAGCAAAATTTTAAAACCTTATCAAAAGAAGAAAAAGATGAAATCGTAAAAAATCTTGAAAAGAAATATTACGAAAAATATGGAAAGAAATTTAAAGTTTCTGACAAACCTGCAACTGAAGGGATCTTGTTCGGTTATGGACTTGATTTATCAAGATGTATTGGGTGCAGAAGATGTGTATATGCCTGCGTAAAAGAAAATAACCAATCACGCGATCCGCAAATTCACTGGATACAAGTTTTGCAGATGGAAAAAGAAAAAGGTATTGATTTTGCTCACTCTACAGTTCATTATAATCCAGAAACAGTTCCTGAACCAGGTCATTTTTATTTACCTGTTGCTTGTCAGCAATGCAGAAATCCTCAATGTATTACTGTTTGTCCCACAAAAGCAACTTGGCAAGAAGAAGATGGAATTGTGGTAGTTGACTATAATTGGTGTATTGGATGTAGATATTGTATGGCTGCTTGTCCTTATGGTGCTCGACATTTCAATTGGGGTGAACCTAATATTCCTTTAGAAGAAATTAATCCAGAAACTCATTATTTAGGGAATAGACCTCGGCCTAAAGGTGTTGTCGAAAAATGTACATTTTGTGTTCAACGTGTAAGAGAAGGGAAATACCCTTCATGTGTTGAAATATGTCCGGTTGGGGCAAGAAAATTCGATAATTTATTAGACCCGGAAAGTGAAATACGTTATATTTTAGAAAATAAACGTGTGTTAGTTTTAAAAGAAGAATTAAACACTCAACCAAAATTTTATTATTTCTTTGGTGTATAATAAACAATATTTTAATAATCAATAATAAATTATAAATTATGGATTTCTTAAGGTTTTTACTCGGTTGTCTTAAAATAATTATTAAAGGCGGAAGAGTTTATTATTCATGTTTGTTTTTTCTTCTTATTCTAATAGTATGGGGTGCATTTGGATATTTTGGTCAATTACAGAATGGTTTAATTACTACTAACATGAGAGATTCGGTTTCATGGGGTTTTTATATTGGAAATTTTACTTTTTTAGTTGGAGTAGCTGCTGCCGCTGTTATGCTTGTTATACCAGCATATATTTATAATTGGAAACCAATTAAGGAAATTGTAATTTTTGGTGAAATTCTAGCAATTTGTGCGGTAATAATGTGTTTATCTTTTATAATGGTTGATATTGGTAATCCTCTTAAATTTTGGCACATGTTACCATTTGTTGGCACAATGAATTTTCCTTCGTCAATTTTGTCATGGGATTTTTTTGTACTTAGTATTTACTTTCTTATTAATTTAATAGTAGTAGTTTATTTATTGTATACTCATTTTTATAAAAAAGAATATAAAAAATCAATTATTATTCCTTTAGTGTTATTGAGTATTCCAGCAGCTATAGCAATTCATACTGTTACTGCTTTTCTATATAATGCTTTACCGGCTCGCCCATTTTGGAACAGTGCTTTACTTGCACCACGTTTTTTAACTACAGCTTTTTGTTCAGGACCTGCAATCCTTTTATTATTATTTCAGGTTTTAAGGAAAACAACAAAATTTGAAATTAAAGATGAAGCTATTTTCAGGATAGCAGAACTCATGGTTTATTCAATGTTTATTTATTTGTTCTTTACAATAGCAGAATTATTTAAAGAATTTTATTCAGATACTGAACATATAATTTATTGGAAATACTTGTTGTTTGGGGTTGCAAAAAATAGGGAAATTGCGATTTATAGTTGGGCTTCAATTATCATGGGAACTACTGCATTTTTACTCTTCTTAATACCAACAACAAGAAAAAATTTCTTAACATTAAATATTGGAGCAGTTTTAATTTATTTTAGTGTGTATTTCGAAAAAGGAATTACATTAATTATACCTGGATTTACTCCTGATGTTATAGGTCAGTTTTACTTTTATATACCTTCAGAAACAGAAATACGTACTGCTGTAATGATTTTTTCAGCAGGAGCATTACTCTTTACTTTTATTTCTAAAATTGCTATTGCAATTTTATTCGAAGGATTTAGTTTTGAAAGTGTAAGAAAAAAATAAATCATTTTGTTCAAATTATTTATACTTCTGTAATCATTTCAAAACAATCTTCAAGTATTATTTGATGTTGATAATAGTTTGTTGAATTTGAGAACATTATACTTATTATTTTTATACTTAAATGATATAAATTCATAACTTCAGACCCCGTTCTTGATAATCACATAGTTACAGTCCTTGTATCGCAAAATAAAATCCCAAGCTCAAAATTTCAAATCTCAAGTCCCATTTACCAAGCCCCCTTTGAATTTGATATTTGGGATTTGGAACTTATTTTGAATTTGAAAAACGTTGTGTTTTTATTTACAATAGGTCAGAAGTTCCGAAGGTAATATTAATTATTTTATTCTCGAAATTTAGAGATTTTATGTTTAATAACATAAAATACTTAAAGTATTGTAGAGTAATAATATATATAAAAAAGACCTTGACTTCTTGTAAGTCATTGTTTATTTTTTGAAAAAGTGATTATGTTTGCAAAAAATTAATAATGTTTGATAACATTTAATAAGAAATAAATTTATTGATATTATTTAAATTTATAAAGTGAATATACATTGATAACAATAATCAAAATTAAGTAAATCATTATGCCAATTCAAGTAAAAAGATTATTAATAGCTTTTGCTCTTTTTTTCATAGTTTTTTTTATTCTCGTATATTTTCTATTTCCTGAATCCTGGGGAGATATAGGACCCTATCGGTCTTTAGCATTAAAAGAAATTGCCGATAAAGAACCAAAATATGTTGATACGGAATCATGTACAATGTGTCACGATTCTATTGCTAATTTAAAAAATGATGGCGAACATAAATCAATTAATTGTCAAACTTGTCATGGAGTTGGTTACAAACATGTAAATGAGCCCGAAACAAATAAAATGGATATCCCAAAAGGTCGTGACTTTTGTGCAAGATGTCATGCTTTAAATGCGGCACGTCCTAAAAACATTATAAAACAAGTTGATGTAAATGAACATAATAAAGGTGAAGAATGTGTAAGTTGTCATAATCCTCATAAACCATGACTATAGATAAAAATAATTATTCGAGAAGAGATTTCTTTAAGAAGTCAGGAGCAATTGCAGGCAGTGTTTTATTTGCCTCTATTTTAAGTCCTTTTAAACCAGTATATGCTATAGAAGAGCCAAAAGGTAAAGGTAAATGGTACGGAATCGGAATTGATATTGATAAATGTATTGGATGTGCAAGCTGTGCAAGGGCTTGTAAAAACGAAAACGATGTTCCATTAGAACCGTTTTTCTTTCGCAATTGGATAGAACAATATACAATTACAAACGATGGTGAAATAAAAGTTTCATCTCCTAATGGCGGAATAGATGGTTTTAAACAAATATTGCCCGAAAAGGATATTTATAAAACTTTTTTTGTTCCAAAAATGTGCAATCATTGTGCAAAATCCCCTTGTACTCAGGTTTGTCCTGTAGGTGCATCTTTTGAAACTGAAGAAGGACTTGCATTAGTTGACCAGAGTTATTGTATAGGTTGCGGATATTGTGTTCAGGCATGCCCTTATGGTTGTCGTTATATGCATCCTGAAAAGCATGTTGTTGATAAATGTACATTATGTTATCATAGACTTCAAAAAGGACTTGATCCTGCTTGTATGATGGCATGTCCTACAGGTGCAAGAATATATGGCGATTTACATGATAAAAATAGTTCGATTGTTAAATTTGTAAAAGAAAATAATTGTGTTGTATTAAAACCTCAGTTAAATACAGGGGCAAAATTATATTACAATTCATTAAGTCAGGAGGTACATTAAAATGGATAATTATAAATCGCTTTACGACGCTTTAGCCCACTTAGATGGCTTTATTTACCCAAATGAGATTGTGTTAAATTGGGATTTACTTATTGTAATGTATCCATATATTACTGGACTTGTTGCTGGTGCCTTTATTTTAGCATCATTAAATAGAGTTTTTAACATTAAAGCTTTACAACCTACTTATGTTATTTCTTTACTTACCGCTTTATCTTTTATGTTGGTTGCTACTATGCCTTTAATTAGCCATTTAGGACAACCACAACGATTTTACGAAATGCTTATTACTCCACATTTAACTTCTGCAATGGCTATTTTTGGATTTGTGTATTTATGGTATTTAATGGTTGTACTTTTGCTCGAAATCTGGTTTGATTATAGATATGATATGGTACTATGGTCACAGCAAAAGAAAGGTTTAATGAGATTTGTTTATAAAGCACTTACTTTATGGATTAGCGATACATCTCCACAATCAAGAAAAACTGATGATAAATTAGGGTACTTTGTTACGGTTGTTGGAATCCCATCAGCATTTTTGCTTCATGGATATGTAGGATTTATTTTCGGCTCTATTAAAGCAAATCCTTGGTGGTCAACAGTTATGATGCCTGTTATTTTCTTGTTTTCTGCCATGGTATCTGGAATTGCTTTGGTTATGTTTATTTATATGGTAATAAATTATATAAGACATAAGAAAAACGATATCTTATGCCTTGATACCATTGGGAAATTTTTACTTTATATATTAATTATTGACTTTGCCCTTGAAAGTTTAGACCAAATACATAGAATTTATGTAGCCGACGAATCTTTTGATATTTTAAAATTACTTGTTCGTGGAAAATTATTTTTCACCTTCTTTATAATGCAAATTGGTATTGGAACATTAATTCCATTATCTGTATTAGGTTTTCTTCAGTTTAAAAAACCAAAAGAAAAAATCAGAAAAGTTATTTATTTAATAATAAGTATTTGTGTTTTGGTTGGTATTTTCTTTATGAGATGGAATGTTGTAATTGGAGGTCAGCTTTTTTCGAAGAGTTTTTATGGATTTACCAGTTATAAAGTTAATTTAATTGGTGGTACAGATGTATTATTTTCACTTTTATGGTTTATAGTACCATTCTTTATTCTTGCATTTTTATTATGGTTATTACCGCCTTGGAAAAAAGCTCCTCATATTGAAGTTGAAAAAGAATAATGAATTAATAAAATGAATATACATTAGTAATATTAAAGGTTTCAGTTAACTGAAACCTTTTTTATTTTTTTTAATAAATTTGTAGTAAAAACAAATTATGATAGAAAACCCAGAAGAAAATAAAAAAGATAATAAAATTATTGAAAGGATTGAATATCTCGAACAAAGAATCAGTCAACTTGAATTATTGTTAGGAATTAAAAAAGTATCTCATGAAGAATTTTTAACGAAAAAAAATGATTTAATAATTGATAATACGAAGCTAAAATCATCTAATGTTGAAACTGAATCTGTAATGGAAACTAAAATTGGCGAGTTTGGTTTGGCTTGGATAGGTAGTATTGTCCTTTTGTTTGGAATGGCATTTTTAACTCAATATATTCAGGGGCTTGGACAACCTTTATTTTCAACAATTTTTGGTTATATTGCAGCTACTATTGTTTTTTATATTTCATATAAACTAAAAAATTCTTTTTATAATTTATCCGATAAGTTTTATATAATCAGTCATGTTTTAGTGTATTATGTTACATTGAGGTTGTATTATTACACTTCATTCCCATTGTTTTCAATTGAAGCAATTCCTTTAATTTTATTGTTGATTATAAGTGCAGTACATGTATTTATTTCATTTAAAAGAAAATCAGAATTGTTTGGAGCAATTTCCTTAATCCTGTTAATTGTTACAGCATTTATTTCTTCTTATACTCAACTTTCTTTTTCATTAATTACAATTACTTCATTAATATCAATGTACTTTGTTTATAAATATCAATGGTGGAAACAATTTTTTCTTTTTCAGTTATTAACTTATTTATTTTTCCTGTTTTGGTATTTAAATAATCAAACTAATTTACCTAATGTTTTACCAAGTGATAATTATTCTTTAGCATATTTGTTGGTTATTGTTTCAACGTTTTCATTTATTACACTAATAAAACAAAGCGAAATAATTAACAATGTTGTAGTTTTTATTTCTGTTATTACAAACGGATTTCTTTTTTCATTTTCCCTTGCCTTGTATGTATTAACTTACTATATAACTAATTACATTGGTGTTTTTGCTTCAATTTCATTAATCTGCTTATTGTTCTCGGTATTATTAAAAAAATATTCCGATTGGAAATTTACTCCAGCTTTTTATGCTTTGTATGGATTTGTTACAATGAGTATTTCGGTTTATGGAATTTGTGGAATGCCATTAGTGTTTTTGTTATTATCAATACAAAGTTTGCTAGTTGTTTCTATGGCTATTTGGTTTAAATCAAGAATAATTGTAGTAATGAATTTTTTTCTTTTTATTTCTTTGCTCGCAACTTATTTATTTACATCAAGTTCAATTAATGGTATTAATTTTTCATTTGCAACTGTTTCTCTAATTTCTGCAAGAGTAATAAACTGGAAAAAAGAACGGCTTGAAATTCAAACAGAATTACTCCGGGATTTATATCTAATAATCGCATTTTTTACAGTGTTATATGCACTATATATTGCTTTGCCAAGTAATTATATTACTTTGTCATGGGCAATTGCAGCAATAGTTTATTTTATTGCTAGTTTGCTATTAAAAAACAATAAATACCGGCTAATGTCAATTTTCACAATGTTAGCTGCAACTTTTTATCTTTTTATTGTTGATTTAGCAGTAATTGATACGGTTTATAGAATACTTGCCTTTATGTTTGTTGCAATAATATCAATAGCAATTTCAGTTTTTTATTCAAAAAGAAAGAAGAAAAATATTGAGTAAATATTGTTAAAATTTACAAAGCCAAATTATAACATTACTTTTGCAAAAAGACTTTAGCAAAAGATGGCAATTATTGAAAAAGATTTAGGAAAAAAACTACCAATAATAGAAAAATTTTATTCTATTCAAGGTGAGGGATATAATACTGGAAAAGCTGCGTATTTTTTAAGAATTGCAGGTTGCGATATAGCTTGTTCATGGTGCGATACAAAGTTTTCGTGGAACAATAATTCAGAATGGCTTATGTCTGTTGAAGAAATTATTGAAATAGCTTCTAAGTTTCCTGCAAAAGCTGTGGTAGTTACTGGTGGAGAGCCGCTATGTTATAATCTTGATCTATTATGTAATAATTTGAAAAAGAAAAATATTGAAACTTATTTAGAGACTTGTGGAGCATATATTTTAACTGGAGTTTGGGATTGGATTTGTCTTTCGCCAAAAAAACAAAATCCTCCACTTTCAGAAATATATACTAAAGCCAACGAATTAAAAGTTATTATTCAAAATTCACAAGATTTTATATGGGCTGAAGAAAATTCAAAAAAAGTAAATGCGAATTGCAAATTGTTTTTACAACCAGAGTGGAGTAAATTTGGCGAAATAATTGATGAGGTAGTAGAATATGTTAAAGCAAATCCGAAATGGAATATTTCTATTCAAGCTCATAAATATATGCATATCCCTTAAATATAAAACATTAATAACAATAAACAGGAATATTTGAAAATGCAAAATGATAGTAAATAATAAGTCTAAAATAATGAACTGATTTTTATTGTCATGTTGAGTGATTAGCGAATCATCTTTTTATTAAACAACGAATTTGTAAATACAATAATGAATAATAAAAAATATTACATATTAATAGTTGTCTTGTTAGTAATGTTTAGCGGTGTCGAAACATGTTTCTCCCAAGAAAAATACACTTCATCAAATAAAAAAGCAATTGCTCTATTTGAAACAGCTTTAGGGTTTTATAGTAAAGGCGATTTAGCAAACACAAAAAATTATATTAAAGCAGCACTCGAAAAAGACCCAAACTTTATTGAGCCATATTTATTGACTGCCGATATTGAAAATGAATTTCAGCAATTTGATAAAGAAATTGAAGCTTTTTCAAAAATAATTGAAATTAATCCTGATTATAACCCTAGAATATATTATTTGGTTGCAAAGTCTGAAATAAAAGTTGGAAATTATCAAGATGCAGAAACTCATTTGAATAAATGCTTGTCGTATGATGATGTTGACAAAGAGACTGATAGTCTTGCTACGATATTGATAAAAAATGCCAGTTTTGGAGCAAAAGCAATTAAAAATCCTGTGCCTTTTAATCCTATTAATATTGGCAATTATGTAAATACTGAATTTAAAGATTATTGGCCATCGCTAACTGCCGACGAAAACACAATGATGTTTACAGTTCAATTGCCTACTAAAAACCGATTACCAAATGGTAAAACACAAATGCAGGAAGACTTTTTTATTACTCATAAAAATGAAGATGACTCATGGTCGCCATCAAGCAATGTAGGACCACCATTAAATACTGATGATAACGAAGGGGCGCAAGCAATTTCTGCCGATGCTCGATTTTTATTTTATACAGCTTGCAACAGAAAAGAAGATTTTGGTTCGTGCGATATTTATTTTTCCGAAAAAATTGGGAACAAATGGACTACTCCAAAAAATATTGGACCACCAATTAGTACTAGTCATTGGGAATCAAACCCATCGCCTTCATCTGATGGAAGGGTTCTTTTTTTAGCATCTGGTGGAAGAACAGATTCTAAAGGAGGCAGAGATATTTATATGTGCAAAAAAAATGAAGTTGGGAAATGGTCGGAGCCCATTAATTTAGGTGATAGTATTAATACTTCAAAAAATGAATATGCTCCTTTTATTCACCCCGATGGTAAAACTTTATATTTTTCATCTGATGGTTGGCCTGGAATGGGCGGACAAGATATTTTTTATTCTAAATTAAAAGATGATGGAACATGGAGTAGCCCAAAAAATATTGGATATCCAATAAATACTTATGTCGATGATTTTGGTTTAATAGTAAATACTCATGGTAATATGGCAATGTATTCTTCAGATAGAAAAGGTTCAAGAGATTGGGATATATATCAATTTGAACTTTATTTCGAAGCTAGACCTACGCCCGTTAATTGGGTTGCTGGTGTAGTTTATGATGCAATAACAAAGCAAAAATTAGAAGCAAATATTGAAATGTTTGAGTTAGAAACATCGAAAAGTGTTACTTGTATGAAGTCTGACCCCATAACTGGCAGTTATTTAGCTTGTATCCTAACCGAAAAAAATTATGCTTTAAATGTTTCAAAATCCGGATACGTTTTTTATAGCGATAATTTTTCGTTGCAAGGTGTTACCGATTTTATAAAACCATATAAATTAGATGTTCCTCTAACACCTATTCAAATTGGAGCTTCTGTTGTGCTTAAAAATATATTTTTTGATACCGATTTATTTAACTTAAAACCCGAATCGAAAGCCGAGCTATCTGTACTAATTACATTTATAAACGACAATAAAAACGTGAAAATAGAAATTGGCGGACACACCGATAATATTGGTTCACAGGAACATAATTTAAAATTATCGCAGAACAGAGCAAAAGCTGTTTTCGATTATCTTGTGGCTAATGGAATTAATTCGTCAAGATTAAGCTATAAAGGATACAGCTTTTCGAAACCTATATCAACTAACGAAACCGAGCAGGGTAGGGCGTTAAACAGAAGAACAGAGTTTATAGTTACAGAAGTGAAATAAAATATTCCGGAATAATTCAAAAAATTATAAAATGTTTTGTGGTTTTTTAAAAAAAATATCATTATGGAAGTACAAGAAAAATATAATAAAGAATTGATATTCAAAATTCAAAGTTTGACTGTTGAGCAAAATTTCTTATTAAATAAATTAATAGAAAAAAAATTAAGAAAACTTTCATTACGAACATATCATGCACTTATTGAGTATTTAAACAATAATATTACGATTACGAATTTTAACGAACGCATATTTTCGCATAAAAATTTTTCTTATTACGATATAAAAAACGTAGGAGTTAAATCAGTTAAAGAACTAACTGGTTTTCAAACAGAAATATTAAAATTAACTGATATGATTTCGGTTCACAAATCGGAACAAGAACTTTATTACGAATATTTTCTCTTATATTTAAAAGAATATTATAATATCCAATCAAACCATTTTGCAGAGATTAGTTCTTTTTATAACAAAACCGAAAAAATTCTCTTATTCAAAACGTTACAAATATTATTAGACAATGACTATATTTTTGTCAGTAAGAAAAAAACGATTTTCAAAAATTACTGTAACAATAATACTAATAATTCAAATAAAATAAAAGATTTAGCTGAGTTTGTATATCTTACAAGAACAAGAATAAGGCAACTAAGAAAGCAACTATATGGAAAATTTTCGGTCTATTTTGAAATACTAAAACACATTGATAAAAAGCAAATATACTTTTACGATATAGATTTGAACCAAACTTATATTACTATTGATAATATATTAGTCGAAAAAATTAACAAAAAAGAAAATGTAAATTTCAATTTGTTGTTTATAAGCAATGTGCTATCTGTTTTGAGTGAAAACACACATTCGTATATTGGCAAAGAGAAACAGAAAGGATTATACAATAATGGTATTAAATATGAATGGGAAAAAAAATATCTGATTGTAATAAAATTAACAAACATTTTCGATTTTACTCTGATTGTCGAAGACGTAGCAAAAAGATTAAAAGAAAGAATTAATAAAACTTACTGGTTTGATTTTAATAAATACGTATTGTCATTTTATAAATCAAAAAAAATAACAAATATTAATGTAATTTCAGAAATATGTAAAAAAATTCTTTTCAGTGAATTTATGTTAGTAATTGATTCTAAAAATATTATTTTATTTGAACAGAATACCTTTAAAAAGCTTCCAGAATATATAGAAGAACTTTTAGAGCGAGAGAGGCGTCCAATGAACGTTTATGAGATGTTTGATATATTTAACAAACAAATTCCTAAATTATTCAAAAGTGTGGGTGCAATACGTAGTACTTGTCAGAGACAGAGAGTAAATAATATTATATGTTTTGGCAGAACAAGCACTTACGCTTTAAAAGAATTGGTAAAAACCGACATTAATATAAAAAGTGGTACAATTAGAGATATTGTTGAAGAATATCTTTTACAATTTGACGAACCAAAACACTTATTTGAAATCGAAAAACATATAATCCGTTATAGACCTAACACAAATGCACTAAGCATTATGCAAAATCTTAGATTTGATAAAAGTAAGCGATTTGTTTTATTTAAAAATAGCCATATAGGTTTAAATTGTAAGATGAATTATTATAACAATGTACTAAATTTTCCAAGACATACAAGAAAAGAATTTTTAAAATAGATAAACAAAATTTTGTTGTTCGTATGGATTTTTATTGTTTTTGAATCTTATTTCCAAAATCAAATTATTATTCTTAATTTTCATTCATTTTTAAAAGTTAAAATTATTGTTTCAAAAATTCTTTTTAATCAATGCTCTTATAGGATTAAAAAAGCGTTCGAGTAAACGAATGTCTTCTGTAATAATCTCAGCAGAGCCTTTCATTTCTTGATTAAATGGTAAAACTTTTCCATAATTTGATTTTAAACCATTAGGAAATTCAACTTCTACAATATAATTTGATTCATTAGAAATTAACGAGATAGATTTTACTTTGCCTGTTACCATACCAAACTCCATGTATGGAAAATTGTAAAATTTAATATTTACTTTTTGTCCCGATTTTACCTTACCCGAACCTTGCATTGGCATTATTATTCTGCCAATTATTTTGCTTTCTTTTTCGGGGATAATTGTAAAAACTTTATCGCCAATTGTTATATTTTGATTTTCGCTTCGAAATATTGTAAAAGCTACGGTACC
The DNA here is from genome assembly GCA_001769035.1 of Bacteroidetes bacterium GWA2_32_17. Classification (GTDB taxonomy): domain Bacteria; phylum Bacteroidota; class Bacteroidia; order Bacteroidales; family GWA2-32-17; genus GWA2-32-17. The sequence goes on along the minus strand of MENF01000014.1, from coordinate 6,652 downwards.
GCAAATTGACGATATAAATACATATTGTTGTTTCCACTGTTTAACGCTATTTAACAATGTGTTGTATGACTGTTCAATTGCTTGTGTATATTGTTTTTGTTGTTCCTGAATCTGTAATTGTAATTCTACAACTTGTTGTTCGAGTTGCGAAATTTGAAGTTTTACATTTAATAAATTTGTTATTGCACTTTCGTAAGTTTGTTTTCGTTGAATAAAAGCCGATTTTGATTTTGAAAATTCCGATTCGGCTGTTACTTTTTCAATAAATAGCGAGGAATCTCTTTTAAACTCGGATTTTGCAATTAATAAATCTTCTTTTTGAAGTTCGCTTTGTTTGTTTAATCTATAATAATATTGATTCTGTATTGTAATTTGTTGTTTTAATAAATTTACTTTTTTATTTAGTAAATTTAATTGTACAAAATTGTTATAATCGTTGCATGCTTTTATAAAAGCAATATATGAGGGCTGAATATCGCCTAAAATTAAATTATTGTATAAAGCAATATTAATTAATGAATCATTATTAATAACAATATTCTGAAGTAAACTATCTAATTTTAAAACATCATAATAGTTTGCAGGGTTTTCTACAACTGCTAATATCTGATTTTGTTGTACAACTTGTTTATCTTTAACAAATAACTTAATGATTTTACCCGATGATTTTGCAACAAGCGTTGCAGGAATGTTTTCGGTTGTTACAGTAATATCTGAAACAATTACATCGGGATATTTATAAAACCAACTTCCAACAAATAACAATAAAATTACAGAAAACAACAAAGTTATTCCCCACTGTAAAATCCAACGAGGTGGACGACCAAGTATTTCCTGAACCTCCTCGCTTCGTAACTCTATCATTTTTTCTTCAAGTTCCATATTTTTGACACTGATTTATTTTTTTGACGCTGATTTTCACTGATTTATTATGATTGTTTTATTGTTGTGGGCTACCTCACCTAAATCCTCTCCAAAGGAGAGGACTTTAAAAAGGTAGGGTGTTTTGATAATAATTATCTTATTTAAACTAAATTTTAATGTATTAATTATCATAATAATCTTAATAAATCTGCGTCTAATTTTATTTTAATTCCCTAATTCTAATTGATTTTTTACTAATTCGTAATATGCTCCTTTTAATTTTGTTAATGTTTCGTGATTTCCTTTTTCAATAATTTTTCCATTTTCCAGTACAATTATCTGGTCGGCATTTTTTACAGTACTAAGTCTGTGAGCAACTACAACAACAGTTTTTCCTTTAAAAAACTCATCAAGGTTTTGCATAATCTTTTTCTCATTGTTGGCATCTAAAGCGTTTGTGGCTTCATCGAAAAATATAAATTCGGGATTTTTATAAACTGCTCGGGCAATTAATAATCGTTGTTTTTGTCCCTGGCTAATTCCGCTACCTTCCTGACCAATTTTTGTGTTGTAACCTAAAGGCAACCCCTCAACAAAACTGTGAATATTAGCTGCTTTTGATGCTTCTGCTAATTTTTGTAAATTAATATTTTCATCGCCAGGAGCAATATTTTCAGCAATGGTTTCAGAAAAAATAAAACCATCCTGCATTACTACACCGCACTTGCTCCGCCAAAACGAACCGTTTATATTATTAAGTAAAGTGTTACCAATTCGTATCTCTCCTTTTTCAGTTTTATAAAAGCCAAGTAATAATTTTATTAATGTTGTTTTTCCGCTTCCACTTGTGCCAACAATGGCAGTAACTTTACCTTGTGGAATTTCAAGCGAAATATTTTCTAAAACTGCTGGTGAGTGTGGTCCCTCGTATCTGAATGTAACATTATCAACAGTAATGTTTTGTTCGTCGGGCAATATAGTTACACGTTGTTGGGCTTCGTGTTCTTCGTCTTCTTTGTTATGGATTTCGCCTAATCGCTCTAAACTTATTTTTGCATCCTGCAACGATTGTATAAAGCCAATCATTTGGTCAATTGGTGCCGAAACCTGCCCGACAATATATGTTACAGCCATCATCATACCTAATGTTATTTCACCATGAATAACTGCTCTTGCTGCCAGAAATGAAATAAAAATAGTTGTGGTTTGCGATAAAAACAATGAGCCTAATTGCTGGTATTGCCCTAAAGCAAGACCTTTAATATTTATTTTAAAAAGGTTTGCCTGTATGCGTTCCCATCTCCAGCGTTTTTGTTTTTCGCAATTGTTAAGTTTAATTTCCTGCATCCCGGTAATTAACTGAAATAAATTACTTTGATTGTCTGAAGCTAAAGCAAAACGCTTAAAATCTAAATCCCTACGACGACGTAAAAACAAAACAATCCAAAGAATATACAGTGTATTTCCTAAAAGAAAAATTCCTAATATTTTTAAATCATAATAAGCCAGAACACCTCCAAACACTATTAAATTTACCATAGAGAATAGTGTTGATAGCGATGAGCCAGTTAAAAAATTCTGAATACGTGTATGGTCGCCAATACGCTGCATAATATCGCCGAGCATTTTTGTATCAAAAAAGGCAATTGGCAAACGCATTAGTTTTATTAAAAAATCGGAAATAAGCGAAATATCTATTCGTGTACTAATATGTAACAATATCCAGCTACGCAAAAAATCAACCGACATTCTTCCTGCAAAAAGAACTAATTGGGCTATTAATATGAGTGTAATAAAACCAAGATTTTGATTACCTATACCTGTATCTACAACTGCCTGAGTTAGAAATGGAAAAATTAGTTGAAGTAAGCTCCCTAACAACATTCCCAAAAACAACTGAATAATATATTTTTTATGAGGTTTTAGGTATTTGAACAAAAATCCAATTTTTGTTCTGTCCGATTTCTCACCTTTTAACTCATAAAATTTTGGTGTTGGCTCTAATAATAAAGCTACTCCTGTGTTTTCATTATTGGTTTTGGTACTAAGCCATCCTTTTAAAAATTCTTCTTTTGTATATTTAATAAGACCATGCGCAGGATCGGCAACAAAAACCTCACCACCCATCGCCTTTTTTGTACTTTGTACATTATACTTAATACTTTGTACTTTTATTTCGTAAACTACGATAAAATGGTTTTGTTTCCAATGGACAATGCAGGGTAAAGGTGCTTCGGAACAAAGTTTCTCAAAATCTACCTTTACACCTATAGTTCTAAAACCTATGCTTTCTGCTGCATCGCTAATACCTAACATACTAACACCTTCACGAGTAATAAAAGATTTTTTGCGTAAATATTGCAAAGTGTAACTACGCCCATAGTGTTTTGCGAGCATACGGAGGCATGTGGGTCCGCAATCCATTGCATCGGGTTGTTTGTAGTGGGTGAAGGAGTTCATTTCTTTATAATCGTAAGGCTAAAAATAAAATTTATTGAACAGCTACCTGCTTTTTAGTTATTTGCTTTTTTCTGGCTTTTTGCGAGGTATAATACTGACATAAAAAGTCATATAAAACTAATTCATGTAATCTTTGTTTTGATTTAAATAAACGATTGCACATCATGTGAAGATAGCTATTCATGAGTTGATCTATTGGAATTTCAAGTTTATTTTCATTTTCAAGATTTTTTAACTCAGAAGTAAAGTGAAGTATTTTATTTCTTTTTTCTTGCAATAGTTTAAATAAAGGTGCCATTTCACTTGCATTATCATTTAATCGATTCATTACATTTTCTATAGTTTTTTTTTCTGTTCTGTATTTGCCTGAAAGTTGTGATTTCAAATCTTTATTCATTCCGAACTCCACACCAAACCCATCACGTAATTTTTCGAGATATGTGAGTTTTTGTTCTTCATCATATTCAAATATTTCAAGCATATCATCAATTGCCCTGAGCCCAATTAACCAACGTACTATTTCACCTTCATCTCCTTCAATTAAATCTAATATATTTATAACCATCACGCTATCAAGAAAAAATAATTTTTCTGCTTGTTCAATAAAATTGTATCCATATCTTTCAAGTTCCCGATTGTAAGTGTCATTTGTTATTTTCCAAATTAAATCTGTTTCAACAAATGGAATTAAAGAATCGTGAACATGGTGAATTGTTTTTTCTAATTGTAGTGACTCTGTGAGGTGAAATCTAACTCTAAGATGCAATTTAGGATCGGAATACCTTATAAAAAACCATGAATCAATAATTCCTTCTTCAAGCAATTTTTCAGAAACAGGTTTTATTGCTTCAGTGAGAATTCGGTCAGATGTTTTTGGTCCTGTATATATTTTATAATAAAGCCATTCTGAACCAGTTATAAATGTTCTTTTCATTACTATTGTGATTTTTTTTCATTTTTGAAAATCAATATAATCTCATTTGTATGCCAACCTTCGGGACTGGTAACTAATGGCTTTTCAGGATTAAAAAGAAATTCCTCTAATGTAAAAGTCTGTCTGCTTTTTACTGTAGCCCATAGCATTTTTAAATATAACGGAACTTCCAAATCAATAAATAAATCATTATCACCATCGGACAGTAACACATGATAGGGTACTTTGTTTTCTATTCGCCAAGTTCGAATATTTTCAAGCAACTTTTCATCGTCTTTTTCTTCGAAAACTTTTTTTACGTCGGTTATTTTAATGTTCCATTTTGAAGGAGATAAAATCAAATTTTTGTAAACTACTCTGGGCAAAAATGGATGTTCATTGGCAAGATTACCCCACGAAAAACCAAATCCACTAATAACGCTCTGATATTGCAAATCACACAGAAACTGATAAACAGGAAGTGCATTGTACGAAAAATTATGAGCATTTGTAAGCCTTGGAATAATAACTTTATTTAATTTTTTAGAACGAAGAACTATTTGATTATTTTTTACTGAAAGAAATAAATCTTCTAATTTAAGCTGGAACTCCTCATTAACTGAGGCACGGGCAAGATAAGGAATTTCATAATTTCTGATAACTGGTCTTAGTAAAACATTTCCAGTACGGCTTTCGGGTAAATGAACTATTTCGGCAAGAATTGCGTCGCTTGTCAATTCATTTTCCATACTTATAATTTCATTTACTAATTGTAACATTTTCGGATCACCATGACAAAACCTTCCTAAAAGAGAAGCCCCTGTTGACCCCCCAATACTGCCTATTTTAATTTTATAAGTATCATTTTCAGTATCGGCTTCAACAACCTGTATCATTGCCGAAAAAGTATCTGCTAATTTTTCAGGTGGTGGAAAATCCTTTGTTATTTCATCTATTTCTTCATCGGCAACAGTTACTTCTAACAAATCTTTTTGTATTGCTTCCCTGTATTTTTTTAAAAGAAATGATTGAAAAATATTCCATTTCATATCATATTCCATCATTCCGGGTTTGCCTGAAATTCTTAAATTATCAACTAAAGGTGTAACATCACCACCAGAAGCATCGCTGCCGGCATAGCCAATTCCAAGTTCTGTATCTAAAGCTTCGGCTAAAGATATTTCGCGGTCTTCGTATCTCTCATAAAAGGATTCTTTGAATTTTTCTAAATTTCCGATATTTTGCCTTCTGTTGAATTTACTTAGAAAAGAAATTCCTTCTTTTACCATTTCAGGAATTTTTTTAGAAATAGTGTTTGCTTCAGTCTGAAGAATTAAATCCGTTTGAAAAAGATATTTTTTATCAAAAGTGGTTGCCGTTTCCTTTATAATATTTATTATTTCTTCATACCGTTCAATAGGATTTCCTATGCCTTTATTATCTATGGCATTTATTTGTGTAGCAATATTTTTAAGTTTTGTAGAAAGTTCGGGTACTACCAGAATTTTATCCAAAATACTTATAATATAATCGAGTTGCTCCAGTCCTGTAGTAGAAGGTTCTAATTCACTAACAATTATCTGGTTGTTAATAAGTTCGTCAATGTAAGCAGAAGCATCTTCTAAACTAATATCACATCCTATAACACATTCAACCATTTCAAAGTAACTTGCACCATTCTTACATTTTTCCAGTACATCTAAAGTGTAAGTTGATTTATCAATACTAATAATATGGTGCATTCTTTTTGATTTCTCAAAATGGTATTCTACATACCTGTATTTGTTTCCAGATGTATATAAACTTGTGTTGGGAAAATATTGCAGTTTCTTTTTTATTTCTGTATTTCGGGATAAATCCTGACTTAAAGCACAAAGAAAATTCATATCCAAACGGGTGTGCCGTTTGTACTTTTTAATTTGTGTAAGTTTTACTTCTGTTTTTTCAGAAATGATTCCAACTTCACACCCGGCAAATAAACCAAAGGGAGTTGAGCGGGTTTCCATACGGGATAAATATTTTACTAAACTGAAAATTAATTTATCCTCTTCTTTTTTATCTGTAATTTTTCCGGAAAGCCATTTTAACATTTCATCATATAACTCTGGCGAGGCAATATAAAGCGATTCGGATAAAACAGTATCTAAAAACAGTTCTTTTACTTTTTCTTTACTTATATCATTATCATTTATTAATCGTGTTTTATCTTTGAAAGCAGTCAAAGGTGACCTTAAAATAAAACGTGTAAATTCTTTGCATACCATTTTTACTAAAAAAAGAAAAATTGAAAAATTCTATACTTTAACAAATTTTGAAACTGCAAAGTGTTTATTATTATTTAATTTAACAATATACACACCTTTTTCAAGCATACTTATATCCATCTTTAAATTATTTTGCAGTACTCTTTGTTGT
>MENF01000013.1 GCA_001769035.1 Bacteroidetes bacterium GWA2_32_17 | reverse complement strand
GTTTTCCTTCGTGGAATTCAGCTTTAAATTCGTAAGAATATGGTTTTACAATATCATTATTTGAAGCACGAAGCTCTAACATATAATCAATTTTTGCTCCGCTAATACCATCTTTATCATAAATATAACCATCAGGTCCTGAAATAGTAACAACTTTAGCACCTAATTCTGTAGCTTTTAAAGCAGCTCCCCAGGCAACATTACCAAAACCGGAAATAGCAACTATTTTACCTTTGAAATCTGTATTTTTTGTTTTTAACATTTCCTGTGCAAAATATACAACTCCATAACCTGTAGCTTCGGGACGAACAAGTGAGCCACCCCATCCTAAACCTTTACCGGTAAGGATACCAGAATTTTCACGTGCTAATTTGCGATACATTCCATATAAATAACCAATTTCGCGACCACCAACACCAATGTCGCCAGCAGGGACATCGGTTTCTGGACCAATAATTTTGTAAAGTTCTAACATAAAACCCTGACAAAAACGCATTACTTCGGCATTCGATTTCCCTTTTGGATTAAAATCGGAACCACCTTTACTACCACCCATAGAAAGAGTTGTAAGCGAATTTTTAAAAATCTGTTCGAAACCTAAAAATTTAAGAATACTAATGTTCACTGAAGGGTGGAAACGTAAACCACCTTTATAAGGTCCAATAGCATTATTAAATTGAGCTCTGTAACCAAGATTTACTTGAACTTCGCCTTTATCGTCAACCCATGGAATTTTAAATGTTAAAATTCTGTCTGGCTCAATAAGCCGCTCAATAATTTTTGCTGATTCAAACTGAGGGTTTTGATTATAAACCTCTTCAATTGATTCTAAAACTTCTCTTACAGCTTGTAAATACTCAACCTCACCTGGGTGTTTCTTTTCGAGATCGTTCATTATTTTTTCTACATTCATTAAAAATTGATTTAAATGGTTAATTAAAATGATTATAATTTATTAAAATGCAAATTAAATACTCGTATTTTTTTTAAAAAATGAATTTAATCAGTAAAACGAGTGTATTTAATCAGTGTTGTTAAACAGATTTTTAGGTGCAATCTTTTAAATTTAAAAGGATTCATCTGCATTATAATTTTGTGCAAAATTATAGAGTAAAAAATTCAGACATTGAATAATTATAATTTATTTTTATCATGTTTGCATTGATATTTATCAATAAAGCAATTAATAAATATCAATATTTGTAAAATGATAACATTAATACTAATTTTGGGTCATAATCATTTTATATATGCCTATCGAAACAAACAATATAAAAACTGTTCTTCATTCACTTAATGAACGCACAAAAGAATTAAATTGCCTGTACTTGGTGGATGAAATTTTGCAGGATTTTAATTTACCTCTGGAGTCTGTTTTTTCAAAATTAAATGAAATTATTCCCAAAAGTATGCAGTACGTTGATATCTGTCGCACCTGCATTATTTATGACAATAAGGAATATGTTAATGAAACTTTCAAGAAAACCGAATTAAAATTGTCGGCACAATCTTTTTCTGATGGAAAAAAAATTGAAGTGTGTGTTTATTATATTAAACCTGTAAAAATTGAACATCGCACCATTTTTCTTTCTGAAGAACATAAACTCATAAACACAGTTACCGAAAAAATTGCCAGATATATTGAATATCGCCAGCTACGCGAAACACTAAACAAAAAAATGGCAAGTCCAGAAACAAAAAGTGATATTATTCCAACTGGGAATTTGGAAACATGGCTTAAATCTTTTTCATTAAGCCCGGATAATATTCAACAAATTACACGAGTTAAAATTATTTTTAGGAAAGGAGAAACTATTTGTAAACAAGGAGCACTTACAAATCATATAATGCTTTTATCGGAAGGGCTTACAAAAATTTATCTCGAAAGTTCTCACGATAGGAATTTTATTATCAAAATCGCTAAGCCTTTTGATTTTATTGGTCTTTCATCGCTTTATAGTGAAAATACTTATACGTTTTCAGCTTCTGCATTAGTTCCCTGTTCAGTTTATCTTGTAGAAAAAGAAACATTAAAAAACATTTTCTTTAAAAATCCTGATTTTGCTTATCAGGCAATGAAATGGTTTAGTCAGAATTTCAGCTTATTATTAGATAAAATGTCAAGCGTTTCGAATAAACAATCATTAGGTCGAATGTCCGATGTTCTTTTATATCTGGCTAAAGATATTTTTTCAAATAACACAATAGAAGGATGTATTTCACGAAAAGATATTGCTGAACTAGCCGGATTAAGTACCGAAAGTGCTGTGCGTATTTTAAGCGATTTTAAAAGCGATAGCATTGTTACACTTAATCGTAACGAGATTCAAATCGTAAACGAAGAATTGCTGCGTACCATAAGCATGTCAGGGTAAAACCTATTCTTCTGGCTTATATACAATTCCTAAATTATTTTTACCATCTATTTTAATAATTAATGGCTTCTCAAAAATAACATGTCTTATGTATTCGTTTTCATAAGCACAATTCTGTTTAGCAAGAAAATCTACATCGTAGTATCCATCTTTTATATAGGGATTTACTGTAAAATAACCCACCCTGAAAGAAGTGAGATTCTGAAAAAAATGTGTACCCTGGCTCGGATCTATTCTATAATTATCTAACCCTGATTCAACAATTAGGCGGGCTGATGAAATTTGCGGCCATTTAACAGGAATACCCAGCCACGGATCGCTCGAACCCCAGCGACCGGGACCTATTAAAATGTAATTTTTGCCATTTTTTACAAATTCATCATTTATTTTTTCAATTACTTCTGCTATTTTATGATTTTTTGCAGCATTAAATGTATTAGGTTTTACATATACCACATCAAAAATTTTTTGAATGATTCCATTCCCTAATGCTGATTTGCTATAAATTATTGTTTTCTCTAAAGGGATATCATTTAAATTCAGATTCACCATTTCTTTATTTTCAACAATGGGTCTTATTTGTAAAAAATTAAAAATAACAGGTTGATCTTTTGGGACATCTACATCTACTGCAAATTCAATTTCAATAGGATTACCCATTTCTTTCTGACAAATTTCAAGTAACTCAGACAAAATATTACTTAAAGGAATTACATTGTGTTGTAATACATGAGCAAAAGTAACGAGTTTTTTTCCACCTTCATAAATACCATCTCTTAATACTTGATTCTGATAATCGTAAGTTGATGCGACTAACTTAAAAGAAGAGCCATTTTCAACTTCTTTTATGGGAACATTTGCAATGTTTACACCATCGTCACATGAAGGTTTAAAGCTCTCGGGTGTTAAATCAAGTGCATAAAAATATTTTTGGGTATCCTTTAATGCCATTTCGGGAGAAGAAAGTTGCAAAATTTTTTTTGGATATTTTGGTGAAAACCGCAACGATTGACCTCCTTCAACAATATATTTACCCAACCCAAAGGCTAAGCTTACTATTCCATCTTCGGGCTTTTCGGGAGCTATGGGATAAAAATTAATAGAACGTGCAACTCCGGAAATTACAGGATAATATAAATTTTTATATTGCTGACCACAAACCTCCTGTAAAATAATTCCCATTTTTTCTTCATCAATCACATTGGAAGTAGCCGTCATGTACGCTTTGCTACTTTTAAAAAACACTGAAGCATAAACACTTTTTATTGCTTCAGTAAGAAATTTCAAAGTCAGTTGAGTGTCATTCTCAATCTTTGGAATCATATAAGTACTATATATCCCTGCAAATGGTTGATAATGGGAATCCTCAAGTTTACTAGAAGAACGCACTGCAATAGGACCCTTAATAGCTGCAATAAATGCATAAAGATCCTGAAGCACCATACTTGGTAAACGAGCTTCAACAAACGCATTTAATATTTCCTGATCGTTTTCACTCTTTAATGCAATGCTGTATAAATTATGCGTTTCCATAAATTCATCAAAAACATCGCTACTTAAAACCACTGTTCGGGGAATGGTTACTTTAACACCTTCCCATTTATCGAATAATTCGTATTTTTTTAATATTAAATCAATGTAAGCTAATCCCCTTGCCTTGCCACCAACAGAACCATCACCAATTCGTGAAAAGTTCAAATATTCATCTATGTTTTTCCCATCGAACTTGGCAATTACCCCACGCCCTCTATACTGCCGGTATGTATCAATCAGGTCGTAAATAAATGTCCGAACCTCATCAATATTTAAAAAATCGCTATACGTAATATATTTTAACATTCGTGCAATAGGGAACAGAGCGCGTGCATTGAGCCACTTCGAAAAATCATTATGTTTTATGTGATATTCAAGAGTTTCGTTAGGGATTTTCAGTACCTTTTCCTGAAGCGATTTAAGATCGGTTGCTCTATAGATTTCTTCACCGGTGGCAGGATTTTTGAATATAAAATCTCCAAAAGCAAGATATTTTATAATATAATTTCGTAATTCAATGGATAATGTTTTTGAATATTTATTAATAAACCCGACACCCATTTTTTTTGCAATATTTTCATTTTCGCTATCGCTCGATTGTAAAAGAAAAGGCATGTGAACATCATCCTTGTGCACTTTATTATATAACTTCACTCCAGCCTTAACGTCTTTACAGCCATCAACCTTAAAACTAATATCAGAAATAACACCGATTAGATTATCTTTATACTTATCGAAAAGTTCGATGGCTTGAGTGTAATTTGTTGCTAAAAGAATTTTTGGACGACCTCTCATTAATAACATTCGCTGATGCTCATTTAGCCCTTCTGTAACAGATCGCTTTGATTGCTGAAAAATAATTTTATAAATATGTGGCAAATAAGAGGAATAATACCGTATAGAATCTTCAACCAACAAGATTGCCTGAACACCTGATTGTTCAACATCAGAGCGAAGATTCATTTTATCTTCAATAAGCTTAATTATTGCTAATAATATATCAGCATTTCCAAGCCAGCAAAACACATAATCAATTACGCTTAAATCTTCTCTTTCTATCCACATACTAACTTCGCGAGAAAAAGGAGTTAATACAACAATAGGTTTATTCGGATAAATATCTTTTACTCTTCTCGCTAATTTAAAAGCATTAATATCTTCTACAGTCAACATTGTAATTATCAAATCTATAGCATCATCCTCAAGAATTTTAAATGCCTGAAGGACGCTATGTGCCTGAATAAAAACTGGTGGGTATCGAAGGTTTAATGAAAAATATTCGTTAAAAATACGCTCATCAATACGCCCATCCTCCTCGAGCATAAAAGCATCGTATGTATTACAAACAAGAAGTACTTTGTATATTCGTCGTTTCATCAACTGATCAAACGATGTATCAACAAATGTGTACTTTTTAGATTCAATTAATTGGCGATATTTTGACATTTTAAGATTTTTTACAATTATAATAAAAATCGTTGGGCATTTTGTAGATCATGAGGATCAAAAATTACAACTGCAACTTCTTTTCCATTATGTGCCCCTGAAAACAAATAAGTCTTCCCTATTAAATCGCTCCATGAACCTGTTATAGATGCTGATTCGTGAATATGACCATGAAGTGTAACTAATGGTTGAAAATTTTCAACCATTCTTCGAATGGCAATACTACCTACATGGACATCCAGCGGAACATGGTCAATCATTTTACCATCAAGTGCAGCACGGTCAAGATTTGTTTGGTAAGGCGGTGCATGAAATAACATAATTACATTCTCATCTTTAATATTTTGAGTAAGTAACAATAAATCTTTTTCAATTGTAGAATATTCAGCATCATAATCTGGGTTAACAGAACGTGATCCTTCGAATGGTTCAATACAGCCTATATCGACAAATCTCGAAACGTCGAATTTTTCCCAATCTTTTAACCTAAATGGAGTTGGCGGAACAAATGAATACCCGATATAAATTAAACCATTTTTTTTAAGTTTTTTATTATGCAAATAAACCCAGAGATTATTTTTTTCGGCTTGTAAAAATTCCGTTTCGAATGCTCTTGGGTCATCATTACCTAGAATTAATCCGATCCAAAAATCAGGATTTGATAATTCATCAAGCATCAACTTGACTCTTGGTATTAAATAATCATTAACAAAATCATCGTAATTCTTTGAACTTCTTGAAGATATTCCAGGTAATAAATCACCCCCTAAAAGCAAACACATTGGTTTAGCTTCGATAACAAATGAAAATAATTTCTCATATTTTTCGACATTACCGTGTAAATCGCTTGAAAAGACAATTTTATTCATCACTTTCTTTTATTAGTAATAAAGCATTGTTTTCAATAGCACCGATCATTATCGTATAACTGGTTTTATTTTTAATGTCTTCATCAGTAATTAAATGCAATTCAATTATAGATTCACACTGATATCCAGTTCTTTTTAAATTTTCATTAATAATAGAATGATCCCATCCAGAAAAATAAGCTTCAATAAACTTCTTATTATAATTTTCATTTTTATAATGAACAAGAAAATCAATATCACTTGCAGGTCCGGCTTTTAAAGATTTAACACTACCTATCAAATAAATTGCGATAATTCCTAATTTTTTCAATGGACATTTTTGAGATAATAAACGAGCTACATTCATTCTCCATTGGGCATCGCTTTCATTTAAACTTTCAGAATTACAAGTTTGCAATTCTAATTTTTGAACAATATAATTATCAATATGCTGAGCTATAACATTAAGAAACTGCATCTCTTCGTGTAAAAAAGCAATTTTATTTTGTGATGAATTGGTTGAATAATAAACAACTATTTTCCCATGTGCTAAAACTAATTCTGCTTCAATTTTCAATTTACTCATCTCAAATAATGGAGACCTCCAATTATTTTCATTAACCAAAATTTCGGATGAACAAACTTGTGGAAATTGAAAGCATTGAGGTATAACATTTATTAATCTTTTTATCACTTCATATTCCTGTTCGGTTGAATGAAGTATATCATAAACTTTAAATACATTTTGAAGTAATTGGTTTTGAATCATACTTAACCACTTTAAAAAAATCAGTTTCTGTTTTCTTCAAACACTTGTTTCCCAATCAATACTATAGAAAGCCTCTTTTTACCATCCATAATTACAGTTAACCCTTCATTAAATCGGACATGGCGAAAATATTCTGTTCGTTCAATTTCTTCCTGTTTTTCTAAAATATCCCAGCGTATTAATTCTGTATCAGAATAATATTGAACAGAAAAATATCCCACTCCCATTGAAGTAACATTATGAAAAAAGTGCGAACCCAACGAAGCATCAAGTGGAAAATCCTTCATGCTAAGTTCAACTATTGCTTTGGCATTCGAAATCTGAGACCAGACAACCGGAATACCTATAAACCTGTCGCGGGAACCCCATCTGCCTGGCCCCATTAATAAATATTTCTGATGTAAAGCTAACATTTTAGCATTTAATTTTTCGATTTCCATCGTCATTTCAAGAGTCTTTGAATTATCGAATTTGGTTGGGTCCACATAAATCACATCTGAAATTTCGTCAATTTTTCCGTTACCCATACTTTTTTCAGAGAATAATAAAATCTTACTTTTATCAATTTTTGATTCATCAATATTATAGTCAGTTTCGCTACCAACTAATGGTTTAATTTGTAAAAGGTAAAATGAAGGTTGATTTTTATAGCTTTTATTCAAATCGACTGCAAATTCGATTTCAACAGGAGAACCAAAGGCTTCTTTAATGATGCCCAATAAAACATCAACAGTTTTAGCTAAAGGGATATATTCGTATTTAAGAATGTTAGCGAAATTAATAATTCGGGGTCCTGTCTTGTCAATTCCTGCATCAATTCGTTCGCTATCGGCATCGTAAACCGATGCACAATGTTTTAAAGTACCATGGTTTTCGGCATCCGATAAATCTAATCGGGATAAAGCAGCTCCCTCTCCTTCCATAAGATCCGGGTTTTTCCTTTCCATGTTTATTGAATAAAATTCTGTTTGTGAATTTTTAATAGTGTCCTTCAAACTACATACTTCTATTTTGGGATACTTTGGAGAAAAACGAAAAGTTTTTTCGCCTTCTACAACATATTGCCCTAATCCAATCCCTATTACAGCAAATCCTTCTTCAGGTTTCATGTGACCTATAGGATAATAATTATGTGATTGTGCTGTTCCGCTAATGTGAGGATAAAAATATTTATCAAATTGATTTCCTACAACTTCCTGAATAATTAAAGCCATCTTTTCATCTTCAATCTTATAATTTATAGCTTCAAAATAGGTTCGTGCATGGGGAGAAAAAACGGAAGCAAAAACTAGTTTTATAGCTGTCATCATTTGTTGTAAACGAACATCAATATCGGGATGATTATTTGGCAATAAGTATGTTTCGAAAACACCAGCGAAAGGCTGACCCAGTGAATCTTCCAATAAACTTGATGAGCGAATTGCTATTGGTTTTGTAATATGTTTTAAAAATATTTTCAATCGTTTAACCAGATCGTATGATAGTTCACCATCAACAAATTTTTGACGGGTAATATTATAATCAGTTTCGCTTTTTATTACTTGTTTTAATTTATTCCGATTGATAAAAAAATCAAATTCGTCAGTTCCTATTATGCTGGTTTTTGGGGTTCTTATATTTATTCCCGAAACAATATCAGAGAAATTAAAATTGTAAATTAATGTGTTTACAAATGCAAGCCCTCTTCCTTTGCCACCTAATGCTCCAGAACATAAACTAATAATATTGCTTTCCTCAAGTAGTGCATCTTCATCAAAATTCACAATCCGGCCACGTTCTTTTTCAACTTTGTACTTTTGAATTACTTTTAGTAAAAAATTACGGATTTCAGCAGGATTTTTAAAATCTGTTACTTTATAAGGTTTAGTAATTCTTGCAATCTCAATCTCTCCCCGTGCCATCATCCAAAGAGAAAAATGATTTTTTATAGCATGATAGGTAATTGTCTCATCGGGTATTTGTTTTAATTGAGCTTCGAACTCTTTCATTGTTCTGGCAACAGCCAATTGCCTTCCTTCTTGAGATCTGAATACGAAATGTCCGAATCCAAGATGATAAGTAACAAATCCTTTTAAATCCTGTAATAGTGATTCGGAATTTTTATTTATAAAAATAGCGTTTAGTTCAAATGCTTTTTTCATGTTCTCTGAATCGGATGACTGTATAAGAACAGGAAGTCCTTCAGAGTATTCTTTTACATGTTTTACAAATTCGAATCCAGCATTAGAATATAGTTTCTCGTTTTTAGGAAAACGGACATCGGAGATAACACAGGTAATAATTTCTTTATACTCTTCAAAAACAGATATAGCTTCTTCATACGTAGTTGCATGTAAGATTTTTGGCCTTGCCCGAAGTTTCAACACTTTATATAATTCATCGGAACTTACGTCTTCAATTAACCTTTGCGTTTGTTCGAGTACTATGTTATATAGTGTAGGTAAAAACCGACTATAATATTTAGTTGAATCTTCCACTAATAAAATAGCCTGAACTACTCCAACTTTCATATCATTTTCAATATTGGTCTTATCTTCGAGAAGTTTAACCATGGCAAAAAATATTTTCGAATCACCATTCCAAACAAAAACCTTATCGAAGTCAGAAGTTGAAAGTTTATTGTTTTCTAAAAATGCCACATCAAAATCATTGTTCAGCAATAGATAAACAGCTCTATAAGGAAAATTCTGCTTGATTTTTTTTGTCAGTTCAAAAGGCACCTTTTTATCGCTTCCCATCATTAGAATTATCAAATCGAAATGTTTTTTTTTCATTAACTCTAATGCATCATCGGGATTTGAAATACCAGTAATTCGGGGCATCGAAGTAAGATTCAGCTTATGGTATTCTCCCAAAATATGTTCAGTAAAACGACCTTCCTTTTCTATACTATATGCATCGTATAGGTTTGCAATAAGTAAAATCTCTTTTACTTTAAATGGCATTAAATCGTGATATACATCTCTTTCATAATAATCTTTATTAATGAATTTTTGTAAAAGTCTTCTCGAAAATTCAGACGTGTTCTTTTCAATTTCGTTTAAATCTAAATCCTTATCGTCTTTTGAATTAATAAAGTCGCTAACTTTAATACTATTAATATAATTTGCAATAATGGTGGCAAGGTTTTTAATTAAATTGCGTTCTTCCTTTAAAAATGGACCTTCGTCTTTATCGGGCATTTCAGCGGTATAGCATACTTCTATAATACCGCTTTTTCCATCAACTGTTTTAAATTCCTGACTTTGTTTCCAGAGAGTTTCAATATAGTTATTGCTTGAAAAAAAAATTCCATCGAAACTTATAGAGGCTACTGTT
>MENF01000012.1 GCA_001769035.1 Bacteroidetes bacterium GWA2_32_17 | reverse complement strand
AGACATAATAAAGGCACTAGAGATATAGACTTTTTTCACTTTAGATTAAATCTAATTTTATGACTTCAGCACATCAAAATAAAATTATCCCCAATTTTTGTATTGACTAATTAAAAAAAAAAGTTAATTTTGTAATATAATTTTTTTCAAAATGAATTGCATAATTGTTGATGACGATAAAATGTCAAGAAAAGTTTTAGAGGAATTCGTTAAACGGACTGATTCTCTTAACTTAATTAATATTTATACTAATGCAGTTGAAGCAATTAATGCTTTAAAAAATTGCCAGGAACCAATTCATCTTATTTTATTAGATATTGAAATGCCTGATATGACAGGTATTGAGTTTTTAAATTCGTTAAAAGAAGTTACATCTCAAATAATTATAGTATCGGCTAAAGATAAATATGCAATTACCGCTTTTGAGTATGATGTTACAGATTATTTATTAAAACCAATATCTTATGCTCGTTTCTATAAGGCTGTAGATAAGGTATATAAGCGTATTGATGATATTATATCTATTAAGCGTCCATATTCACAAAGTGAAGATTCTGACGAAATATTTATTAAAAAGAACTCTGCACTTGTACGTTTAAAATACGATGATATTTTATATGTTGAAGCATTAGAAAACTATGTGATTGTAAACACTTATAACGAAAAATTCACAATACATTTTACTATGAAGTCTATTGAAGATAAACTTCCTGCAAAAAAGTTTAAACGCGTACACCGTTCATTTATAGTAAATATCAATAGAATAAAAGGTATAGAAGATAACTCTATAATAGTTAAACTCGAAGAAGGTACAAAACTTATTCCTGTTGGAAAATCATATAAAGATAAGCTGTTAAGCGAAATAAACGTAATTGTAAAATAATCTTTTTTTAGTGTTTGTCTGTAATACCAATCTTTTTCATTTTAAGGTATATGGTATAAGGAAATAGGGAATAACTGCGAATCCCTTATACCCCATACCTTTGTACCTTATACCTGAAATATCAAATTCTAAAATTCTTATATTATTTTTCAATTTTTTAGGTATAGTTGTTTATCTTTGTGTCATGCTGTCATTAAAAGATTTATTTTTAAAACATATTGCACAAACATCGCCCGAACCGATATTTCTCGAAATTGAAAGTGCTAAAGGCATTTATTTATATGATAATAATGGTAAATCATATATTGATTTAATTTCCGGAATATCTGTAAGCAGTATTGGACATTCAAACGAGCAAGTTATAAATGCAGTAACCGAACAGGTTGGCAAATACATGCATTTGATGGTTTATGGCGAATACGTTCAAAAACCACAAGTTAAATTAGCCGAAAAAATTGCAGAAATATCAAATCAGCAATTCGATTCGGTATTTTTTGTAAACTCTGGCAGCGAAGCTGTTGAAGGGGCTTTAAAACTTTCAAAACGATTTACCGGACGAAAAGAAATTATCGCATGTAATAATGCATATCACGGCAGTACAATTGGAGCTTTAAGTCTTATAAGCCATAACGAATATACCGAAAAATTTAAACCTTTATTGCAAAATGTTAAATTTTTAAATTTCAACAATGTTGAAGATTTAGAACAAATTACAAAAGATACTGCATGTGTTATTGTTGAACCTGTACAAGGCGAAGCCGGATATATTCCTGCCAATTTTGATTTTCTGCAAGTTTTAAGAAATAAATGTAATATAACTGGTTCGCTGCTCATATTCGATGAGGTTCAAACCGGAATGGGACGCACCGGAAATTTTTTTGCATATCAATCATATAATGTTGTGCCAGATATTATTATTTTAGCAAAAGCATTTGGTGGTGGTATGCCACTTGGAGCATTCGCCTCAAAGCAAAATGTTATGGAGTGCTTGAGCAATAATCCTATTTTAGGACATATTTCAACTTTTGGCGGACATCCCGTAAGTTGTGCTGCATCGCTTGCTGCAATAAAAGTTATTGATAATCAGAAACTGATAAAACAAGTAGAAGAAAAAGAAAAACTTTTTAGAAAATTATTAATTCATAAAAGAATTATTGAAATTCGTGGTAAAGGCTTAATGCTTGCTATTCAACTCGATTCTTTTGAAAATGTAAAAAAATGTATTTCTTACTGTTTAAATAAAGGATTAATTATTGATTGGTTTTTATTTTGCAATTCTGCTATAAGAATATCGCCACCACTAATTATTAATAATGAACAAATTACACAAAGTTGTAAAATTATTTTGGAAGCACTTGATAATATTTAATCCTTAATTTTGGACATTTTTCATTTCAAGGTTTACACTTTTTCTTTGTGAATAAATCCCGTAGAGATGAACTGTTTATAGATAAAGAATGCACATCATGTATTAAGTTCCATAGGAACGTCCTGTAAAACAATGTTCTTTTAACAGGTCGCTACTACGTATCTAAATGTTATTTTTTTAATTTTTGCTATAAACAGTAAGCACCTACGGTGCTTTTTATAAAAAAAGTGTAAACTACTTTTTAATGTTTATGAAAAATGCCTAATTTTGTTTATATTTTATTAAAAATAAAATCATAAGTGAATAAAGTAATAGTTTCGATAATTATATTTTTTACATTATTAATTAGTAATGTTATACTTGCTCAGGATTTTGATATTAAAGAAAAAAACTTAAAAACGTTATTCGATTCATTATTTTATCGCGATAACATTAAGTTTTTAAGAACTGATTCCGAAAAAATTGCTTTAAATGATACGATTCAAAAATTGTTCTATAATTTGTTATCAGAAGAAAATTCATTTAATAATAAATTTGACAGTTTAAAGCATATAGGGAAACTTGTTTCTAAAGATAATTTATGTCGGATTATTACCTGGAATTTAAAATTTAGTGATGGTAGCTTTAAATACTATGGATTTATACAGTATAATAACGAAAAACGTAACAGTATGCAAACATATTTGCTTGCCGATAAATCAGATTCAGTAACAAATCCCGAAACTGCTGTTTTAAGTTATTTTAGTTGGTATGGCGCTTTATATTATGATATGTATAATTATGATTTTAAGGGTAAAAACTATTATATTCTTTTTGGCTGGGACGGAAATAACTATTATACAAATAAAAAAATTATTGAAGTTTTAACATTTAACAATAATAGTAAACCAACTTTTGGAAAACCTGTATTTAAAATCGGAAACAAAATGCAAAAAAGAATGATTTTCGAATTTTCAATAAAAGCAACCATGACATGTAAATATAACGAAACTGTAAATGCAATTGTATTTGACCATTTAAGTCCCGAAAGTAAATCAAAAACAGGCAAATTTCAATTTTATGGTCCCGACGGAACTTTTGATGGTTTAAGACTTGAAAAAGGGAAGTGGATATTAGTTCCCGATATTTATGTTACAAACCCGAAAGCGAAGAAAAGTAAGAAATAAAATTGATAGATATTAGTTTGCGAAGATACGAACCAAAGGACATGATATAATTAGTGTCTGTCTATAATGTCCGATTTTTTCGTTATGCTCGTTTTGAAAACAGTCATTTACTATAGTAAACTCCTTGGTTTTCAAAACTTCGCATGCCTCAAACTCGAACATTATAGTTCAGACACTGACTTTATGGACAAACACTAATTAGTGTCTGTCCATAATGTCCGATTTTTGCGTTATTCTCGTATTAAAAAACAGTCATTTACTATAGTAAACTCCTTGGTTTTCAAAACTTCGCATGCCTCAAACTCGAACATTATAGTTCAGACACTGACTTTATGGACAAACACTAATTAGTGTCTGTCCATAATGTCCGATTTTTGCGTTATTCTCGTATTAAAAAACAGTCATTTACTACAGTAAACTCCTTGGTTTTCAAAACTTCGTATGTTTACCCTGTAGAATTTGCGAATGCAAATATTCAACAGGGGCTCAAACTCGAACATTATGAATCAGACAAGACTTTATAGACAAACACTAATTAGTGTCTGTCTATAAAGTCGAGAAAAATGTAAATTTATGTCATATTTATAATTCTGAACTTATGGGTATCAGGTACAAAGGTATATGGTATAAGCAATTAGCTGTCATTTCTTATACCCTTATTCCCTATACCTAATATAGCCTATAAATTAAAAATATTGATATTATGGTCAAACACTTTATACTGGCGTATTTTATATGTGAGTTACAGACCAATGTAAGCGAAAAAATAATTTATTAAACTCTTTGTTAAACTGAAACCATTTCTTTCGACTCCTTTATGGTTTTATCATTTTCCATACGATTTGCAATCACTTCGGCAATGTCTTTTATGTCTATCGTTGAGAATTTACCAAGACTTTTCTTACATAAAGGGCATGCAGTAATCAACATTTCGGGATTGCCTTTTAAAAGCTGCTTACAGGCATCGGCAGAAATCATATCGCGTTTAAATGAATCCATTTGGGTATTACCCAAGCTTCCACCACAACAAAGCGATGCTTCCTTAGAATTTTTTATCTCCTGAAGTTGAACTGTTTTTCCTAATAATTTTCGCGGTTCTTCATAAATTCCTGAACCTCTTCCAAGTTCGCACGGATCGTGATACACAGCTTTTATTTCTGATTGAGAAAGGAAAATTCTACTTTCTTCAACCAATTTTAATAAGTATTGCGAATGATGCATTATTTCGATATTCAAAGCGTACTCTTCTTTAAATATTTTAAAACAAATAGGACACGATGTAACTAATAATTTTGCACCTGAATTACGAATAGTTTCTTCGTTCTTTTTAATTATTTTTTTTGCTTCAATATCTTTTCCTGTTAACATTAACGGTCTGCCACAACAAACAGTTCCATCGGCATCCATAAAGTTAAAGTTAACTTTTGCGTGTTCAAAAATTTTGAGCATTGCTTTTTTAATGGCAGGAGTTAAATGTGTCATACAACCGGCAAAATATAAAACATCAACGGTTGGTAATGAAATAACAGGAAGATAATCAAAAGTAGAACTTACAAAATTTGACATGAACTTCCGTTGAATCATCCTCTGTGCGTTAAGGTCAATCCCAACAGGACAAAATTCCTGACATCGTCCACAAACCATACAGTTGAATAGCTTTTTTTCTTCAATTTTATGATTACGAACTGATTGAATAAAATAAACCGACTGCATATCTTTTATATTTGCTGCAAAACCCATCTGACATTTGTCCATACACATTCCGCACTTTGGACAGGAATAAACCTCAAGATCGGAATAGCTGGTAAATTCTTTTTCTGTTCTAATGCCTGAATTTCGCATAAATATGAGTAAAACCTCAGCAGGAATATGCATATATCGTGTAAAGGGCAAAACCACGAAAAAGGTACCCAGCGATATAGAATATAGCCACCAGAAAGTATATGCAATTTCATTTGTATGGGGGAGATAAGACATGAAGCTACCAACCGTCCCCGTTAAAAAACCTCCGTTACCATGTACGCTGGCTGTAAAACTTTCGGCAAATAAACGAAGTGGAAAAATTGTCCATAGAGTAATCATAATAACAATATCCTGTATTTTTCTGCGAGGTTTTCTTTTAACCCCAAAAATAAAAGAAAAAGCCCGTTTAATATATGCTAAAATAACACCGCTCAGCACAAATAATAAAAGAAAGTCCATCAGGTTAGCAAAAAAAACACCATAAGGAATATTCGAGTGGTCGTGAACAAAATATCTAAGAAAAATTGGATAGTACGGCGGATTTAACTCAGAACCTCCATATAACCGAGATTCTATATTTCCAACAACAATTAATAAAAACCATCCCAAGGCAAGTGTCATGTGCATATATCCAAGTAGCGGGTTGATACGAAAAATTTTACGATGAATAAGACTTTCGAGGAAAATTTCTTTTACCGCTAAAAATATTTTTTGGGTAATAAGTCCCATCCATAATTTTTTTCTGTCGACAAAAGGAAGTTTAGAAATCCAACGAATAAAACGATAGATTACCATTATTAAAAGAAATCCAAGACCAACAGTAAAAGGCAAAACAAATGGATTGAAATTCATTGTAGTATATTTATAATAAATCAACTGCCTTTTTAATATTCAATATAATATTCCGGGTATTCACATTTCTCGGACAAGCCAAAAAACATTTACCGCAAAGCATACATTTACTGATTTCGTTTTTCAACTTTAAGGTTTCTCCCCTATTAATCAGAATCATTAACTTTCTGAAATTAAAATCAGTAAACTGTGCGGCACTGCATGTTGCTGTACAGGTTCCGCATGAAATACAAACACTAAACGTTGGCTCATTTTTTTTTACATACTGAGCTATCTTTCGATTGTTTACATCAAAATCTATCTGCCTGTCTTTATTTAGATTATATCCGAAATCTATCATTCTTCAAAAATTCATATCATTCTTTTACAAATAGGATGTTCGTTAAGATAACTTGCCACTGTTGCTGCTGCTGCTCTGGCATCAGTAATTGTATTTGTAATGGTTTTTGGGGCAGTACATGCTCCGGCATAAAACACCCCTTCTACGTTAGAGACATTGGTGAGCGTATGCTGATCCATAGTCTTAAAAAATTTATTTGGACCTAAATGGAGCCCCAGCATTTTTCCTACTTCATTTGACCCTGCCGATGGAACAAAGCCAACCATAAGCACAAGTAAATCTAAACTCATTCGTAAAGGTCTTCCTGCAAGTGTATCTTCAACTTTTACAACAATAGAGCCATCCATATTTTCACATGCCTCGCTAAGTCGTCCACGGATAAAATTTACTCCGTATTTTTCCTGCGCTTCCTTGTACATAAATTCAAAGTGCATTCCAAACATTCGCATGTCCATATAAAAACAAAACACTTCTGATTGAGGAATGTGATTTTTAATTTCTACAGATTGTTTAACCGCTGTAACACAACACACTTTAGAACAATAAGCATTTCCTACTTTTTCATCTCTGCTCCCTACACAATGAACAAAACCTATACGTTTGGGAGTTCTGCCATCAGCCAATCGGATTTCTTTTCCTTCAGAAAACATCATTTCAAGATCGGCAGAGGTTATTACATTGTCATAAATTTTATATCCGTATTCTTCTTTTTTTCGTGCATCAAAAATGTCATATCCGGTGGCGACAAGAATTGCGCCTGCATCAAAAGTTCTGCCATCGGCAAGTGTTAATTTAAAATTCTTACCTTTTTTTTCGATTTGATTAATTTCAGCATTACACACGACTTCAACTTTATTGTTCACTCCCTGACTCAGATAATCTAATACTTCTTTGCCAAGACGCATGGTAGGGAAAAGCCGTTCCCAGTTGTTCAGATGACCGCCGAGTTTATCTGATTTTTCAAGAATTGTTACATCATAAAGCATAGCCGCCAGAAATGAAGATGATTCCATTCCGGCAATGCCACCCCCAATAACTATTACCTTTTTCTTATCCATATATTATTTTCATGTGTTTATATTTTAGTTAAGTTTCATTATTAATTACTTATATTTTTATTGGTTTAGGGTTTTTAGTTTGAGGTTTTTGGTTGTTAAAAACCAGAAACTTCAAACTCGAAACCAGAAACCATCAACCCGAAACTAAAAACTTAAAACTTTTTTAATTTATAATTATTCCCTTTCCGCTCAATCGGAGCAAGTAGTGTGTCCAAATTTTTTGTCGTAAATGTTTCATAAAATAGTTTATTAGCATTTTAATTTTATTGTTTAAATGCTGACTTAACTGGTTTTCCTAAATCTTCTCCATGAAGTCCTTTGTATTTTTTTTCGGGGTCGTATAAAATTCCCATTTTTTTGAGTACAGGTTCGCAAGGCACCTGATGCACTTGTAAGCCAATATCCCACGGATCATACCCGAGAACCAATCCCGCAACTTCTTCAAAAGTAAACACAGGAATTCCTTCGCCATTAGGTCCATAAGTTTTATTTTCCATTTCGCTTATAGCATATTGCCATTTATCAAGAAATATATGACATCCTGGACAATTTGATATAATCATGTCGGGCTTATATGGCTCCATACTTTCAAATTTTTTATGCGAGCAAGCCATGGAATAACCTCTGTTTGCCTGAACCAAATATTGCCTGAAGCCAAATCCACAACAATGTCTTCTTTCGGGATAATCAATAACTTTTCCACCCCATTCTTCGACCATACCAACGAGTACATAAGGATATTCGGCACCTCCAACTCCTTTTGAGGGAAACATTTTAGCATAATGGCATCCAATATGCTCAACAACGTTTAATGGTTCACCTGTTTTTTGATTTGTTAAACGATATTTTGCTTTCTGAGCTATTTCTTTTCGAAACTTAAAAATAACATCGCTCGCATGCGCAAGATTTTTGGGTATTTGAAATTCTCTACCTGTAGCTTTTTTAAGATATTCACGTACTTTCGCTTCTGTTCCCGGAAAATGATGCCAGGTGTCCATCACTTCTGTATATATGCCAAAAGAAGTAATACAAGATGGAACAAGGTTTTCGTAACCCGACTCAGTCATTAAAGCAAACTGTCTCGCGACAACAGTCATCAAAGTATCAACAGGAATAATATCACTATGATAACCAATGCCAGTGCAGGTTGTATGACAGGGATTTTCGTGTACTTCTTTACCTAATTCCTTTAATATTCTAAGAAAAGTGGTTTCGGCACCAGGAAAGAAATTCTGCCTGACACAGCTTCGAACATAAAAATATTTGTCATCAGAAATTTCTTTCTGATAGTCTTTCCAAATCTTTTGTTTACCTTCTATAATCATTTGAAAATACTTTAGTTAATGCTTTTCTTTAAGATTTATGGTTATGGTTCCCGGAGTTATATTTATAAATGTGAGAAAAATACTCGTTGTCAAGTCCACTTCCAAATTCAACACTCAATTCTTCGGCTTTCTTTTTCGAAAACTCTTCAATTTTATCGAATCTGGCTTTTCCACCTGTAACTTCAAATATTCTTCTAATTTCTTCTAACGATTCCTCGGGTATTTTTCTTAGTATTCCCGGTCCGTCGCCTTGGTAATTAGCACCCAATCTTTTAAAAACCGCTGCCCAGTTCTTTTGAATCCAATCCCACACAGGTCCTTGCTCGGGATGTAGTTCAGTTCCCACTCCTTCAAGATAAAGGCAATAACCTTTTGAAAGAATCCATTCACCAACAGTTCTTTTTATAGCCAATTGCTGCCGACCTTTTTCTGATTCCACAAAATATCCTAATTCTTGCGAAAGAGAACGTAAAGCCATGATAATAAGCCCGGGTGTATTACCTCTGGGGCATCTGGTTTTACACGACATACATTCTCCGCAATACCATATTGTTTCGCTTTTTAATAATTCTTCAATTTTATGCTCGTCCCTGCTCTGTACTGTATCTACAATAATTCGTGGGTCGTAATCATAAAATTCGGAAGCCACACAAATAGCAGTACATGTTCCGCAGTTAATGCATGCTTTCATGCCTTCTTCAAAACGGATATCCTGCTTAAGTTGTTCGTATAAACTACTCATTATAAGAAATATGTGTAATAAATATATAAATGCTATTAGTCTATAGAATTAATAGACAAATTTACGGTTTTAATATGACATTTACAAAAACAGGATATTGTTTTATAACATCTTTTTAGGTTGCAGGGTAAGAACTGAACGGTAAGTAAAAAATATTTATGAGTTAGGATGATTTTTTTATTATTTTTCTAATGTAACTTATAGTCTTTGATTTATAGTCAACAATTAATCATTTTGCAATAACGTTTGACGCTTGATTTAGCTTGGCATTTACTTGCAGTCCCGATTGCTATCGGGAGTGTCAAACAGTTGAAAATTGTATTTGTTGTTAACTATGTCATTTTGCACATAACTGCCCGCTAAATTCTAACATTGTATTAGGGGCTGTATTTATTCTTCTTCAGCCCAACCAATTTTATCGTGCTTTTTTCGATTACATGAACGACATAAAACTCTAATATTATTTGTACTATTTGAACCACCTTGTGAAAATGGGATGTCATGGTCAAATCAAAGTCTACTTTACTTCCACATAAAACGCATTTATCACCATCATTTTCCCAAATTTTTTTTTTTATACTTTCTGGAATACTTCAATCTCTTTTTATTTTTTCTGGTACATTATTACTTTTTAGTTTTGTTTGACACAACAAATTTAGTATATAATTATCAATATAGAAAATAATAAAGAGAAATAAAGCCTACTTTTTGTCCACTTGAACAAATCGTATAAAATTTAGCCAACTTTTTGTCTATTACACCCCATGCCTATTTTTTTTAATTTTTTCGTAAGCTTCGCTAATTTTTTGAAATTTTTCTTTGGCAGATTTTTGTATTTCTTCGCCAAGGTAACTAACCCTGTCGGGATGATGTGTCTGAGCTTGTTTTCGATATGCTTTTTTTACTTCTTCGTTTGTTGCATTTGAGTCAATTTCTAAAATTTTATAAGCCGATTCCAAATTATTTGTAAACATTGCTACAACAGAATTAACATCTTGACTTGATAATCCCATGCCTAATCCTATTTCCCAAATTAATTTTATTTCGCTTTCGTGAACCTGACCATCGGCTTTTGCTATTCCGTACAAAAAATGCAATAATTGTAAACGAGACGAATAATCTAAATATTGGCGAATTTGTTGTGTAACATCATAAACAGGGATGTCTTGCTTTAATAAATCTTTCAACATTTTTAAAGCATCTTTTGCCGAATCTTGTCCTAAATTGGTTATTAAAAATTGCTTTACATAATCGAGTTCAACTTTTAATACTTTACCATCGGCTTTCATAACTGCTGCAATAAGAACAATAAGACTTAAAGTAAAGTCGCCACGTGTAGTTTTATAATTTTTTTTTACCGAAACAACAGCGTCAACATCTAATATTGAACCAATAGCAAAACCAAACAATGCTCCAATTGGACCGAAAAACGCCCAACCTAATCCACCTCCTATCCATTTTCCTAATTTCATCTGTTTGTATTTTACATTATGTTAATTGGTATAAAGTTTAGAGTTTTTTTTATTGTTCAAAAAAGTTCACTGTTTACTATTTCGGGTTTCAGGTTTCTGGTTTCTGGTTCACTTCTTACTGCTTACTGCCTACTGTTCACTGTTTACTGTTTACTGTTTACTGTTCAAAAAAACTCACTGTCATTCAATAGTCATACAATTGTCAGTATTTGTAATGCAGTTAGAAAACAATTGTGTGACCATTGTATTAACTATTGTGTGACCATTGTTATTATTGTTCATTGTTCACTGGTTTTTCTCAATCTTTCTCAATTAAATGGTTTATTTTTTTTAAAATTGAAAATACTTGTTTCGATACAAACTTTTTTTCGTTATTAATTATCACAAAATCGGCTAATTTTATTTTTTGTTCATCAGTAAATTGAGCTGAAACCCGAGTTTCTATATCTTTGTAGCTTAATCCTCGCTCAATTAATCGCTTATATTTTAATTCTTTTGGTGAGACCAATAAAATATTAAATTTATTTATTGATGCAATTTTTGTTTCGAACAAAATTGCCGATTCAATTAAAACAAATTTTGTGTTAATTTGATTTTTCTTCCATAAATTATAATGTTGAATTACAGATTTGTGAACGATGTTATTTACTTTGGCTTTTAATTCGTTGTTAATAAAAATTTTTGAAGCAATATAACTTTTATTCAGCAGATTGTTTTTATAAGCGTTTTTGCCAAATAGTTTAGTTATCCCGATTCTCACTTCAGAATTGGTTTGCATAATTTTTTTTGCTTCAAAATCTGAATTATAAACAGGGATATTAAGTATCTCAAACATTTGAGATACAATAGATTTACCACTTCCAATTCCACCCGTTAAACCAATGGAAATCATTTCTTACTTCTTTTTATATAATTAACAGTTAGTGGGTTGCAGTTTAAATTGAAAACATACGCTGGAAATTCTTTAATAACAACGCTCAATTTATTTGTATTATTTTTTATAATTTCATTATAATCGGCAACAACTCTAAATTGAGCCCGATTTACATGTTTAAAATTGCTTAATCCGACATAAAATTTTAATTTAATTTTTTCGGGATTTAGCTGAATGTTAATACTATCGGGCTTATTAATTAAAATTACAGGAATATCAATACTTGATTCGGTAAATTTTTCAATATTTATTGTAACAAACACTTTATTAGTCGAGTATGTTAAATATTTAAACGATTTAAGTGGTATTTCCTGTGAAATAGAGTTGCTTAAATTCTCGAAATTGCTTAAAATTGTTGGTATTTGAGTTAATGTATCTAAAATATTAATTGGACCACTAACAATTATTTTAGATGGAACTACTTTTATGTTTTTCTCAATAAATTGTCTTTTAAGCTTGTATTTAATTTTAGGATATACTTTAATAATTTTAGTTGATTTTTCAGCAAATATAAAATTAATTGATTCAGGATTTATTTCAATAATTTTAACTTGTTCAGAAAGCTGATTCTCAATTTCTCCAAGGAACGATGAAGTTCTAATGAAAAATTTTGATGTATCTGTTAAATAAATTTCGGGCAAATATTTTGAAATGTTTATTTGTATAGGATAAACGGAGTTTCCGATTTTTTGTTTTAATAAAAAATACCCCGAAGCTTCAACTCTAAGTGTAAAATAAGAAGGCAAATCGTTAGTCTCTGTTCGGTTCGATGGGAAATTATAATAAGCTACAGGATAGCTGATTTCGGCAATATATGTTTTATCTAAAGCATTTAAAAACCAAATAGTTGTAGATAATAACAAAAAGAAGAAGAATATCAAAAACCTTTTGTTAAGTCTGATATTATCTTCTTTAAATAAATTTCTTATTTGTCTGAGTAAATCAGATTTCAATTATTTATTTTTTGGTTGCTAAATCACTCGAATCGCGAAATACTGAAGCTATATCAACTTTCATTCGCATTTTGTCTTCTACTTCCATTATTATAGCATTTTCTCTCATTTCGGCTATTTTACCATAAACACCGCCAGAAGTAATTATTTTATCGCCAACTTTTAATGATTGACGAAAATTCTTCATTTCTTTTTGTTTTTTCATTTGAGGACGAATCATAAAAAAGTAAAAAACAACAATTATAAGCAATAAAGGTAATAACGACATTAATGGGCTACTTTTACCGCTTGGGTCTGCCATTAATAAAACTGTAAGTAAACTATTCATTTTTATATATTTAAAGATTAATAAATTATTTTTTTTCTGGAATAACTATTTCTGCCGAAAAATGCAATTTTATTGTATTTGGTTGAGTATTAGATAGTACCGTAACTGTTTTATTTTGAATACCACTTCTATCTGAGCTGTCAAACACAACTTCAACTTTACCTGTTTTACCTGGTAACACAGGTTCTGTATCATATTTTGGAACAGTACAGCCACAACTTGCATGTACAGAGCTAATTATTAAATTCGACTTCCCAATATTTTTAAAAGTAAAAGAATGCGACACTTTTTCGCCTTGAATAATTACTCCAAAATCGTGAACTTGCTCATTCCATTTGAACTTTGGAAGCATACTTGTATTGGTACTATTTGAAGCCGATAACGGATTATTAATTAAATCGGTAGATACTTCATTATTATTTGAACTACATGCAAATAATAATGAAATTGTAAAAACAACTATTAAACTAACAAACTTCATTTTTAATAAATTTTGTGCAAAGTTAATTATCATTTTCAATTAAATAAAATAAAATTTGTTAATTAGGGTCTGCTGAAAAAGTCAAATTAGGGGTTAAAGCCCAAATTTTTAATTCATTTTTTACCCCCGATTATAGTCGGGGACTAATCAATATTCTGAAATGCTGTTTGTTAGAGATCCGATAGCTATGGATTTATCTTTATTGAAAAAACAATTAAACATTTTAATAACGAGTAGCGAAGTATAAACATGCATAAAATCAGCAATTTGTATTATTTCTTCATTAGACATCTTTCCAAATAAATTATTGCAAAATTATATATATTGCCACGACCTAAAGGTCGTGGAATATAAAAATAATAAATTTGGCTTTAGCCAAAACAAATGAAATTTATCATATAGACTACAATCCGTTAGCTATCGTATGTTGGAGATAAATCAACAATGACTTGGATTTATGAAAAGATATTTTGGCTAAAGCCGTTCCTCTTCTTTATAATTTAAACCACGACCTTCCTTCGACTTCGCTCAGGATGACAGGTCGTGGCAATTATACTGACACTTAATAAATTTGCAAAACAATATTCATTTCGAGTCTTAATATCAATAGGATTTTTTTGCATTTTAGTTCCGTATCAGTACAAATATTTAATTGGAAAAATGTCTATTCATTATTCTATTGTTCAAATATTCATTATTCAATTTTTAGAGCTCCTCTTTATATACAGACACTATAATATTAAGGAGCTCTAAAAATTGCTTATTGAGTATGGGAATAGGTATAGAGGTATAAGGTTTGTGAGCCGGCTTATACCTCTATACCCTATCCCTTTTTAAAATTTTGTCTGGCTCAAATCTAATTTTTAGAATCCCTCTTAAATGCTTTCACCTATAAGCCCTCTGCCTTTTTTAACAATTTTATTTTCCGATTTTAGTTTAACAAACATTTTATCTAAAATCCCATTAATAAAATTACTGCTTTTATCGGTACTGTAATATTTCGAGATTTCGATATATTCATTCAATGTAACTTTTGTTGGAATAAATTTCATTTCGGTTGCCTCAACTATTGCCATTTCCATAATTAGCATATCCATAAAGGCAATTCGTTCTATTTCCCAGTTTTTAGTTTGCAGGCTAATTAATTTGCTGTTATCGCTATGATTGGTAATAGTTTTCATAAACAATGTTTTTACAAAGTCAATATCATCATCATTTTTGTACATGTCTGCAAGCGGACGTTCATTAGGTTGATTTTCTTTAAAATTTGAAATAGTTTTATTTATCATGCTGATAATAAATTCAACATCATCGTTCCAATATATACTTTGCTCTTCTAAAACATTAAAAAGTTCTTCGCAAACCGAAATCTGGTTTGTATAAATATCAATTATAATTTGTTTATCTTCATTATAACCAGTTTTTTCGCTATTAATATACCTGTTAAATTTATCAGATTCAATAATATCATAATAAATTTTTCTGATTAATTCGGGATTATTAACCCATGAATACTTATTATCTGTTAAAAACTTTTTAAACTGTTGATTATTTTCAATCATTTTAATAACCGAATTATTAATAAATTTTTCACTTTGATTAAGTTCTTTATCGGAAGGACGATATTTGTTACGAGCAAATTCAATTTTGTTTGCAGTAAAATCGCGAATTTCAATTATTAATAATAAAAGGTAATGATATAATTCAAAAGCTTTAAAAATACTATGAGATAATTCTTTTTCGGTTAACTGAATTTCTTTATTGTCGCGTGTAAAATAAGCATACAACATCTGCATCACTTTGATACGCAATAATCTACGACTTAACATATTGTTTTATGAACCTTTTAATTATAAAGATGCAAAATTAGTCTTTTAATCTTATTTATTATTATAAAAACTATATATATACTGAAAACGGGATAAATTTTAACATTTAATGAATACAAAAAGCTCAAGGTATAAGGTATAGCCCAAAACCTCAAGCCCCAAGTCTCAAATCCCAAGCCCCAAACTTGGAATTTAGGACTTGGAATTAGGAGCTTTATACTATTATTACGATATTATAGACAAGCACTAATTAGGTGGTATTCTTTTAATGAATATTAACTTTCATTCTACATTTTGCGGTTGAAAATTCTATATTCTACATTTTTAAAAGCAAAAGACAAATAATTCACCCCGTTAGATAATTTAATTTTAGTAGTTGTTCCTGTTTTATTAATCTTATCAAACGGGGTAAATGTAAAATGTTGAATATCCAATGTAGAATTTTAACTGCAACTATTGAGAAAAGATTAACAAGGTACAAAAAACCAGGGGAACTTTTTTTTCAAATATAGTGAATTTTTAACGACTTGCCCTATATCTTTA
Organism: Bacteroidetes bacterium GWA2_32_17; assembly: GCA_001769035.1. GTDB lineage: Bacteria > Bacteroidota > Bacteroidia > Bacteroidales > GWA2-32-17 > GWA2-32-17. The sequence goes on along the minus strand of MENF01000012.1, from coordinate 6,334 downwards.
TACCATATACCTTAAACTCAAATGTAATAATTTAACCCATTTAAAGTATAATAGTTATAAACCTAAAAATTAAATAATTGTATTTTTTATTTGTATTTAAAAAATTCATATATTTGCATAGTTTGATTTAAGTCATATAAACTTATAAAAAATATGAACTATGGAAGAAAACGAAAAACACGATGAAAACCCACAAAATGAGCGTGAAAATATTTATTCAAAATCAGTTAGAGCTGGTAAAAGAACCTATTTTTTTGATGTAAAAGCTACTAAGCGGGATGAGTACTATTTAACTATTACCGAAAGCAAAAAACGTTCGACGGTTGATGGTAATTTTTTTTACGAAAAACATAAAATATTTTTATATAAAGAAGATTTCGAGAAATTTGCCGAAGGGTTAAGCGATGTTGTTGATTATATAAATAAAAACAATGTCGTTAATGAAAGTGATAACAGCCAAGCAGATACAGATACTAAATCTGAAAACACCAGCATTCCTGATGTGACTTTTGAAGATTTAGATAATAAAAAGAAATAATATAATAGACATCTTTCCAAATAAATTATTGCAAAATTATATATATTGCCACGACCTAAAGGTCGTGGAATATAAAAATAATAAAGCGGTCTAACGGGTAGTAGTGGCGCTGCTTCGGAACTTCGGGACAGAAACCAATGAAACAATTTTACAACCCGAATAGCTTATTTCTGCTATTTTATAAATGTAATTGGCTTTGGCAACGATATTTGCTTCATTGCTTCAATTGCATAATGGTCGGTCATGCCGGCAATAAAATTTACTACAATTTGTTTTATTGGAGCTTTTGTTTTTGAATAGTATTCATTCATTTTTTCAATATATAAGCCAAAGGAACGGTCAATTTTTAAATTTAAAGATTTATATTTTTCAAAATCATTTCCAAAATTTAAAATAAGTTCCGAAAAATGTTCAAAAAGGGCTAATATTATTTTTTTACAATATTTGCCAAACTCAAGCATCTTTTTGTTATTATATATGTACTTATAATTAAATATTTTAAGCTCATTCATTAATTCATAATATTGAGCAGAAAGCTTTATTTCAGTTGATTCCTTTGAGCTTTCAATTAAATTAATAACAAAGTGATTAATAATTTCACCATTTTTATTACCTAACTTTTTTTTAATATTTTTAGGTACATTATTAATGTTGATAAAATCCTCGACCATAAAAGCATCTTCTAAATCGCGACCGAGATATGCAATTTTATCGGCAAAACGCATAATACAACCTTCGTAAGTATTTGGAATACTTGCTCTATCGGTTATGCTATCAAGCTCTTTAATAATATTGGAAGGAGCAATAGCTCTATCGAATTTTTCGCCACAATGACAAATAATTCCATCTAAAACAGCAAAAGTTAAATTTAAACCATGTCCGTCTTGTGCAAGGTGTTCTGCAATTTTATAACTATGAATCTCGTGAATAAAAGAATTAGGTTTGTTTAAAGCTTCGCACAATGCTTCTTCGCCGGTATGTCCAAACGGAGCATGCCCCAAATCGTGTCCTAAGCCAATAGCATAAGCTAATTCAGTATCTAACTTCCAACCATATTTATTTAACCCTTTACATACTGATGCTGAAATAGTTGCAACATGTAAAACATGTTCAATTCTTGTACAAACATGGTCGTTTTCGGGAGCAAAAAAAACTTGCGTTTTATGCTTTAAACGTCGAAATTCCATTGAATGAAGGATTGCAGTTTGGTCGCGGAAATATTCTCCCCTAACTGGATACTTCTTTGGTATTCGCCTTTTATTATATGTTTTATCGGTAAGTGGATTTTTCATGCTTTAAAATTAATAAAATATTTTTTTGTATTAATATTATTATTAATTTAGCACTGTAAACTAACAAATGTTCAACTGAATTTTGAAACACATATTATACATATTGTTTTTATTAATATCATTTACTTTTTATTCGTTTTTATCTTATCCGCAAGAAACTAAATTGAGTAAAAATTTTATAAATTATTCTTCTACTCAACTATTTGAAATTGCAAATAAATATTTTCCAGATAGCATTGATAAGTCAATTGAATATGCTAAAACCGGACTTGAAAATGCGAGAAACGAGCATAACGAGAAAACTGAAACGCAATTATTGGATTTATTAGGTAAACTATATTACTATAATGGAGATAAACAAGAATCGCTTATATATTTAAGATTAGCTAAAAATAAATACGAAAAACAAAAAGATGCTGATAATTTAAGTAATACTATTAATCGTATAGGCTCAATTTTTAAAGAGTGGGGGCTTTTTGATGAAGCAATGAAATATTTTGTAAAAGCTTTAAAAATTGCTGAAAATGCTAACAATGCCGAAAATCAAGATAATTATCAGGAAAGAATGGCTCAAAGTTTCAATAACATTGGATTATTATACAAAGATTTACAGGAATATGATAAGGCTTATGAATATTGTTACAGAGCTTTAAATTATTATAAAAAAACCAAAAATCAGAAATCAATTGCCTACACTTTAAATAACATTGGGTTAATTCATAAATGGCTTAAACAATACGATAAAGCGTTAGGTTACTTTAACGAATCGTTAACTTTAAAGCAAAAATTAAATGACAAATCCACTATTGCCAATAATATTGGAAATATTGGAGATATTTATATGCTTAAAAAACAATACCCACAAGCTTTAAAGTATTATAATGATGCTTTAAATATTATGGTAAGAAACAACGACAAAAATGGAATTTCAACAACATTATTAAATATAGCAACAATTAAAATTAAAACGAATGAACCCGATTATGCTATCGAAGAATTAAACAAAGCTTTTATTATTGCTCAAAAAGAAAATTTAAGAGATATTATAAAAGAAATACTAAAAACATTATCAGAAGCTTATGAAAAGAAAAACGAGACCAAAATTGCATTAAAATACTTTCACCAATATAGTGCTTTAAAAGATAGTATTTATAATGAAGATAATGCTAATAAAATAATTGAATTGGATATTGCCTATAACTCTGAAAAGATTGAAAAAGAAAATGAAAATCTGCGGCTAAAAAGCCAAAGAAAAGATAAAGAGTTATTTGAACAAATTTCAGTTAAATATTTATTAATTTTTATATTAGCTTTTATTTTCTTTATTGGTTTGTTATTTGTTATTCGGTCAAAAATTTTACAAAAATCACGTAAACTTCTCGAAGAAAAAAATCATCAAATAGAATACATAAACGAAGAACTTGTTACGGTAAATGATGATTTAGACCATAAAGTTAAAGACAGAACAAAAGATTTAGAAAAAGAAATAAATGAGAAAGAAAACGTAATAAAAGAAGTTCAAATAGCATATAAAAAAGCCGAAGAAGCTAATTTATTAAAAGATGCTTTTCTTGCCAACATTAATCACGAAATAAGAACTCCTTTAAGTGCAATAATTGGTCTCGCTGAAGTTTTACAAAATAAAATGTTACTAACAAATGACACTAAAGCGAAAAATTATGTTGAAGGGATTCAGCAAAGCGGACAAAGATTATTAAGTTTATTAAATAACATATTAGATATAAGCCGGATAGAAGCAAATGATTTTAAAATTAATTTAAGTATTTGCAATCTAAATAAAATAATTCAGCAAGCAATTGATTTACTTATATTTACAATTAACGAAAAAGGATTAAAGATTAATCTGAATATTTCAGATGTTCCTAATATTATAGCCGATAAAGATATTTTAGTTAAAGTGATAGCCGACATTTTAGATAATGCTGTAAAATATACTTCAAAAGGTGAAATCACAATTGAAAATGGCTTACTAAATAATTCTAATGAAGTTTTTATAAAAATTAGTGATTCCGGAATTGGAATTGATGATAGTTATTTACCGCATATTTTCGAGACTTTCAGACAAGAAAGCATGGGTTACGCCCGATTGTATCAGGGAGCTGGTTTAGGTTTACCTTTAGCACACCGATTATTAAAACTTATGAATGGAAAAATCGAAATTTCGAGCAAAAAAAATTACGGAACTATTGTAACATTATTTATTAGTACTTCTAACAATGCACAGGTTACAAACGATTCAGTTTCATACAGTACCTCAATAATTCCTAACGAAGAATTACTAAATAATAAATTCGAAATATTACTTGTTGAAGACGATAAATTTAATTCACTTTTCTTACAAACTATATTAGAGTCAATTGGTATAGTTTCGCTTGCTAATGATGGTAACGAAGCAATTCGACTAATTAAAAACAAAATAGAACAAAATAAAATTTTTGATATTGTTATATTAGATATTAATTTACCCGAAAATTGGGAAGGTATTGCATTAAAAAAAGAAATAATTAAAAATTTCAGTCAATATAACAATGTGCCATTTATTGCCCAAAGTGCTTACTCTCAAAAAAGTGATAAACAACGTATTTTAGACGAAGGTTTTACTGATTTTCTTACCAAACCTATTGATTCTGAAAAACTTTTAAACATAATAAAAAATTATTTAGTTAAAAAGGTTTAAGTTTTCTTTTTTGGTAACTATTCAGTATAAGAATTATCACGCAAAGGCGTTCACCCCGTTAGATAATTGCCCTGTTAAATAGCTTCGCCATTGTGAAATATGCTTCGCATTTCACTTGGTAAACATTTTACATGGTAAACTCTTTATATAGTTCGCTCTTTTTTTTAACTATCTCACGGGGCAGGGAACGCAAAGAAAATAGAAAAAGAAAATATAGAAAACGCTCAAAATGATGAAATACGAAATAGAATTGTTTATATGATTTACAAATTGTTAGTTCGCAAAGAAAAAAATCATTATACCTTGGTCTGTGGCTCACAGACCTTGAAAAATGTTTTTAAAAATGGTCTGTGTGCCACAGACCATGGAAAAAGCGGGCATTGCGTCTTTGCGTTTACCCCGTAGGATAATTATGTTGAATAGCCATTATGCAATAAAAATGGAATATCCAATGGGGTGAATAATATTTGCGGGAAATATGATACGAACTTAACAAAAAATTATAGTAATTTTGACAAGATTAGTTACCTTTTTTGCTATACTCAAAACGGTTGAAATTTTAATCCGATAGCCATAGGATTTAACCATTCACAGTATAATTTGCATCGGAAAAATAATTTTTAAATTAAATTTTTCATATACAGAGTTTTATATACTTTTGCAAATTATTAACAAATTTTTAAAATAACATTATGTTTAACGGATTTACAACTTTAAAAAATTATCAGTCATTGCTCGACTTCAATCAAACCGAGCTTGCAATTAAACTAATTAAAGATTATTTTCAATTAAATCTTGCATCAGAGTTGCGATTAAGACGTGTTACTGCTCCTTTGTTTGTAGAAAAAGGTACCGGCATTAATGATGACCTTAACGGAATTGAAAGACCTGTTTCATTTCCAATTAAAGATATGAACGAAAAAGTTGCCGAAGTTGTTCAGTCACTTGCCAAATGGAAAAGAATTAAACTTGCCGATTATAAAATTAAAAAAGGTTTTGGCATATACACTGATATGAATGCAATAAGACCTGACGAAGAACTTGATAATCTTCATTCGCTATACGTTGACCAGTGGGACTGGGAATTACACATTTCAAAAGAAGAAAGGAATATTAATTTTTTAAAAGAAATAGTTCGCAGAATTTATAATTCTATTAAACGAACTGAGTTTCTACTTCACGAAAATTATGCTGAAATTATCCCCTCTTTACCCGACGAAATTACTTTTATTCATACCGAAGAATTATTAGCCGAATATCCTAATTTAACTCCAAAACAACGTGAAGATGAAGCTGCTAAAAAAAATGGAGCAATATTCGTAATTGGTATTGGAGGAAAACTTTCAGATGGAAACAAACACGACGGTCGTGCTGCTGATTATGATGACTGGACTACGGAGTCGGAAAAAGGTTTTAAAGGATTAAATGGTGACATTGTAGTGTGGAACTCGTTATTTCAAAGTTCTTTTGAACTATCTTCAATGGGAATTAGAGTAAGCAAGGAATCGTTGTTAAAACAACTTGAAATTGAAGGAAATATGAACAGAAAGGATTTATATTTTCACAGAAGGTTGATAAATGATGAACTTCCATATTCCATTGGTGGTGGTATTGGTCAGTCAAGATTATGTATGTTCCTTCTTAAAAAAGCCCATATTGGCGAAGTTCAGGCAAGCATTTGGCCCGAAGAAATGAAAGAAGAATGTATTAAAAATAATGTTGAGTTATTATAATTAGTCGAACCTTAAAAACCCTTTTTAAAAATTAAAGTCATTGGTAATTTTAATTTAGATTTTTTTTATTTTT
>MENF01000011.1 GCA_001769035.1 Bacteroidetes bacterium GWA2_32_17 | reverse complement strand
CAAGAAAATTTCTAAAGAAACAATAGAATTGAATGTTGATTTAATCGAAAAAAGAAAATTACTACTAGGAATAAAAGGTTATTGCACAGATTTGCCAGAAAATCAGTTGTCAAATGAGCAAGTAATAGACATGTATCATCAACTTTGGCACATTGAGCAATCATTTCGGATGAGTAAATTTGATTTGCAAGCACGTCCAATTTATCACCACAACGAAAATGCAATCCGCTCTCATATCCTCATTTGCTTTGTAGCTTTAATAGCAGAAAAATATTTGGAGTTAACTACAAAATTATCACTGCGGGATATACGATTTTTAGTCTGGAACATTACAGAAACACACATTCAAGATAAGCTCACAAAAGAAATTTTCAGATTCAGGTCACCAACAACTGAAATTATGAATAGCCAACTTGGACCACTTATAAAAAAACACAAACTCCTACCGCACTAAATGTCAGAAGTCAGGAAGGTATATGGGTATAACCAGCAAAACCCAAGTTCCAAGAACCCAAGCCCCAAATTTCAAATTCCAAGCTCCAAATCTCAAGCCCCAAACTTGGTATTTGGTATTTGAGATTTTGGGCTATACCATATTCCTCTATACCCCATAAATTAAAAATGTTGATATTATGGACAGACTTTGATTAAAACGATATTAAAAAATATTTTTAATTTAAAAAAAAATTATTTTTGTGTAAAATTTAAAAACACTTAAAATCATTTATTATGAAAAAAATTTTACTTATTGTTTTTTCTCTAACATTTGCATTAAATTATATTAATGCTCAAGTAGGTTCAACATGTACTTTGGCTGATGTTGTTTCGGCAGTTCCTTATTTTGCAACAGGATTAACAACAAACGGAACAACTTATGGTTCATTGCCTTGCAGTGGAACAGGGTTTCAGAATTACATGAGTGGCAACGATTACGTTTTTTCGTTTATTCCAACGTCAACAGGCAATTATAACGTTGCTTTAGCAAACACAGGTTATGCTGTTGGGTTATTTGTTACTGACCTTTGTCCCGACGACCCAAGCGTACAGTGTGCTGCTTACAATGTTTCACCAACAGGAAATCCAACATTAAACACTGTTTTAAATAGTGGTACTCCATATTATATTGTTGTTTCTTCAAATAGTATTATTACTACAACAACAAACTTTGATATTTCGATACAATCCTGTACCACAGCTCCTACCTCTTCATTTACTTATTCTGATACATTATTAAATGTTACATTTACAAATACATCAAATGATGCTGTTAGCTACTTATGGTATTTTGGCGACGAAGCAGTTATTTTACCACCGCCATTTGGTGGAGATACAAGTGTTAATCCAATACATACTTATGCAAGTTACGGGACATATAATGTTACTTTAATTACCTATAATGCATGCGGAGCAACCGACACTTTGGTATTACCAATAACATTAGTTTGTTCAGGAACATATCCAGTTGCTAATTTTTCTTATTTGGCAAATGGATTAACTGTTGATTTTACAAATAACTCAACAGATGTAACAACGTTTGAATGGTTTTTTGGAGATTCAGATATTTTTCCATTTATCCCAGGTGATACTGTAACTCAAAATCCCTCGCACACATATTTAATTGACGGCACTTATACTGCAAACTTAATTGTTTATAACGAGTGTGGAAGCGATACATTTACCATACAAATTACAGTTGTAGGAACAAGTATTTTAAACAATCAAACTAATAATTTCTCTGTAAATTGTTTTCCAAATCCAACTTCAAAATACTTAACAATTAATATTGATAACTTAAATAACGAAACGGCTGTTATTAGTTTAATAAACTCACTTGGAAAAGAAATAATTTCTTTTAAATACAATAAAGAAAATTCTATTTTTAATTTAGAAAGCATTTCAAAAGGTATTTATACCTTTAGAGTTCAAACAAATACAAGACAATCGAATAAGATTATTATAATAAAATAAGCTCCATTTATTACTATATAAAAAGCCCATAACTTACGTTAACGGGCTTTTTAACATTTAAAAACTTATTTAAAACTATGGAATTATCTATAAGACTTTAGTTTTAATAATAAGGTTGCTTTAAATTTTAAGACCTAACATGTTTCTAAAACCTGTTGTACTTTGATTGGTCATAATTTGAGTTTTTATTTCTTTATGACCTCACCCCCGACCCCTCTCCAATTGGAGAGGGGAGTCAGAAAGGTAAAAACAAATTATTCCCTTTTAAAGTACAGGTCTGTTTAAAATAAAAAAACTGCCTCAAAAGGGCAGTTTTTTTATATTTATAAAATTAAATTTTAATACATTCCGTCCATTCCGCCACCTCCAGGCATTGCTGGCATAGCAGGTCTATCTTCTTTTATTTCGGCAATTACACATTCGGTAGTTAAGAACATTCCTGCAACTGATGCTGCATTTTCTAATGCAATTCGAGTTACTTTTGTTGGGTCAATAACGCCGGCTTTGTATAAACTTTCGTATTTTTCGGTTTGAGCATTAAAACCAAAATCATCTTTTCCGTCCATTACTTTGTTAACAACAACAGAACCTTCTAATCCTGCGTTTTCAACAATCTGGCGTAATGGTTCTTCCAAAGCTCTTTTAATTATTTCGATACCTGTTTGCTCGTCTTCATTTGCACCCTTTAGTTTTTCTAAGTCTTTTATTGCTCTTATGAAAGCAATACCACCACCAGGAACAATACCTTCTTCAACAGCAGCACGGGTTGCGTTAAGTGCATCGTCAACGCGGTCTTTCTTCTCTTTCATTTCCACTTCTGATGAAGCACCAATGTAAAGAACAGCCACGCCACCACTTAACTTTGCTAAACGTTCCTGTAATTTTTCTTTATCGTAATCAGATGTTGTATTTTCTATTTGAGCTTTAATTTGATTAACTCTTGCTTTAATAGCTGTTTTTTCACCTGCTCCATTAACAATTGTTGTATTGTCTTTATCAATACTTACTTTGTCGGCTTTACCAAGCATTTCTAATGTTGTGGTTTCTAATTTAAATCCACGTTCTTCTGTAACGACTGTGCCACCAGTTAAAACAGCTAAATCTTCTAACATTTCTTTTCTGCGGTCGCCAAAACCCGGAGCTTTTACAGCTACAACTTTAAGTGAACCTCGAAGTTTGTTTACAACTAATGTTGCTAATGCCTCGCCATCAATATCTTCGGCAATAATAACAAACGGACGGCTTGCCTGAACAACTGCTTCTAAAATTGGCAATAAATCTTTCATCGAAGAAATTTTCTTGTCGTGAATAAGAATGTATGGGTTTTCCATTACACATTCCATTTTCTCGGTGTTTGTAACAAAGTATGGAGAAATATAACCACGGTCGAATTGCATACCTTCAACAATTTCAACAGTTGTTTCGGTTCCTTTTGCTTCTTCAACGGTTATTACACCTTCTTTTTTTACTTTTTTCATTGCTTCGGCAATAAGTTTTCCTATTGATGCATCGTTATTTGACGAAACGCGTGCTACTTGTTCTATTTTGTTATAGTCGTCGCCAACCTGACGGGTTTGTTTTTTTAAACTTTTAATTACTGATTCAACTGCTAAATCAATGCCTTTTTTTAAATCCATTGGATTAGCACCTGCTGTAACATTTTTTAATCCTACTCCAATAATAGATTGTGCTAAAACGGTAGCGGTTGTTGTACCATCGCCAGCTTTATCGGCTGTTTTTGAAGCTACTTCGCGAACCATTTGTGCTCCCATATTTTCAAAAGAATCTTTTAATTCTATTTCTTTTGCAACGGTAACACCATCTTTTGTTATTTGTGGTGCACCAAATTTTTTCTCAAGAACTACGTTACGACCTCTTGGTCCTAATGTAACTTTTACTGCATTTGATAATTTGTCGATGCCTCTTTTTAGAGCATCGCGTCCTTCCATGTCGTATATTATTTCTTTTGCTGCCATATTATTTATATATTAAATTATTTTTCAATTATTGCAAATATATCTGATTGTTTCATAATAAGATATTTAACGTCGCCTTCGCTTATTTCAGTTCCGGCATATTTTCCATAAAGCACCATATCGCCTGCTTTAACTTTCATTTCTTCATCTTTTGTTCCGGTACCAACAGCTATAACTTTTCCACGTTGGGGTTTTTCCTGAGCTGTATCGGGAATAAAAATACCGCTTGCTGTTTTTACTTCAGCAGGTTGAGATTCAATCAGAACTCTGTCTGCTAAAGGTTTAATTTTTACTTTTGCCATAATTTTTTATTTTAAGTTAAACAATTATTTTTTTACTGCTCCCATTTTACGAATTTTATGCCATTAATAAAATTATACTTATTTATGTCATTTTTAGTAAAATTGACACTTTAATAAACAAAAATTGTCAGAAAGTATGACATACTGACAATTTATACATATACAAAATAGAAAAACAATAAATTCCACCCGATATTTCGGGACGTTATAACTCGTTCTAAATAGTGTTTGTCTGTAAAGTTGAGAAAACTTGCAAATTCATGTCATATTATAATTATGAACTTATGGGTATAAGGCATAAAGGTATATGATATAATGGGTTAGCCGTCATTTCCTATTTCCTTATGCCTTATACCACTTTATCCTTTAAATTAAAAAATGCTGATATTATGGACAAATTCTGATTATAGTTCTAAAGAAATTTTATTTAATTCTTTAATAGCTTCATTAGAAACTGTTTCGAAATAATTTAAAAACTCCGGATACTCATTCTTACGCTCATTATTTAAAGCAATTATTTCTAATTTTTTTAAAAATTCGGCGAGTTCAGTTATACCAATAACTGCAACCGACGATTTTGCTTTATGTGCTACAGCAGCTAATGCTTTTGAGTCATCATTTTTAATTGCTGATTTCATTTCTGAAATAAATTCCGGCACCTGCTCTATAAAAATATCAATCATTTCTTTAATTAAGCCATTGTCGCCAGCCGACATGTTTTTTAAGTATGTTAAATCAATTTTTATTCCCATTTATTAAGCAATTATTTTGTGCTTAAAGTTATGTGTTTTTTATTTATTTTTAATTTAATGATGTGAAATTAATTTTAATTTTATTTATAAAATTGAATATTTGTTTGCCATTAAATAATAACGTATAAAAAATGCAGCCTAAACTTTCGTTTGACTGCATTTGTGTTTTGTTAATATTTATACTACTGCAAAGGTTTTACTACTTCCAAAACTTCTGGTAAATCCATACCCAGCGATTTTAATCGTTCTATTGTGGGGATACCGTTTGGAGTCCAGCCACGACGAAAGTAAACAGCATCTAATAATTTTTCATATTGTTCTTCGCGATACTTGCGGGTAATTGCAACTTTTTCTTTAGTGAATTTTCCTGTTGGGTCAACACCAATTTTTTCTTTCATTAATTTGTCGTAGCGTTCTGCTCTTGATTCATATTCTTCTTCGGTAACCGGACCTGCTGCACGATACGGTTGTGCATCATGTTTTCTTAAACCATATCCGCGGCGGATATTAAAAATTCTTTGATATTGATAAACCCTTTCGGATTGTTTTATAAGAGATTCATTATCTAATTCAAAGCCAGTTACTGCTTTGTATATTGTTAAATAATTATCAACATGTTCGGGAACTTTTGCTGGCTCATTTGATTCGTGATTATTGGCTGGCTCAACATCGTTCCAAGGAAGCTTACATAATCCCTGCAATCCAAACCATGTGCGAAACAATGGAAAATAATATAATGCTTCGGCTTTATTTTCGAAGGTTGGAATTTGATTATTAACCATATCCATGAAAATAAGCCATGCTTCGTCGTGTTGAGGTCCTTTATTTGTCATGGCATATCCGCCTTGCTGAGCAAGAGATTCTTTTGATACATATTGCGAATATTCGAGTCCTTTATTTTCCATAGCAATATCGAAAAGAAATTGAGCATCGCCCCATCCTTTTTCGGCAAAATAATTTTTCATCCAACGAACGCCCATTCCTGCAATTTTTCCAAACCCCTCGCCTTTAGCACATTGGTGAAGTAAAATCATTGCGTTTTCAGAATTTCCAAAATTTAATTTTAACCCGCCTGTTCGTTCATCGTTTAAAATACCGTTTTCGTAACATTCCATAACAAATCCCAGAATTGTTCCCCAGCTAATAGTACAAATGCCATAGGTATCGCAATAAAAATTAGCTTCAATTGTAAAATCTACATCAAAAATTCCTGCACAAGAACCTAATGATGATGATGTTTCGTATTCCGGACCGTCAACCAAAACAATTGAGTCTTTATATGGACCAGTGCGAAGTTTGTAATTATCAACACCTTTTGCACACGACATATTACAACCAATCCAGCAACCATCGGGTACATTTTGTGTGAATCTTTCTTTATAAACGTTAGAATGAACTTTAACAGCTTCTTTACTGCTTCCGAATTTAAAATTATTTACGGGAAAGAGGTCGTAATCGTTCATAATGTTAGTAAGATGTGCTGTTCCAATTTTTCGCATTTGATTTTGCGAATCATCGAGTTCTCGCATTTCTTTGTTAAAACGTTTACCACGTTCCATAATCGGAGCAAGGTCAATAACATTGTTCAAATTACCCGAAACACCAGGGATTTTGCAAACTATTGCTTTTATTTTTTTATCTCTTAACACCGTGCCAATACCACCACGTCCGGCTTGTTTTAATCTTACTTTTTTGCGTTTAACATCAAAAAATGTAAAATTTAACATTCCAATCAATGAATGTTCTGCGGCAGTTCCGGCTGAAACAACAGATATGTTTTTCATGTCCCTTTCATCATCAGCAAACATTTCGTGAAGTTGTTCAGCTAAAATATGGCTGTCAACGGCTTCTAACGGGGCTTCAAAAATTTCTATTTTCCCATTAACTCCATCAATAAAAATTATCACATCATTTTTTGCTTTTCCTTGAATTTCGAGTGAATCGAAACCCGAAAATTTTAAAAATGGTCCAAAATAGCCGCCAACATTGCTGTCAATAACAATATCAGTTTGTGGCGAAATACTTACTACCAAAGATTTTCCTGTACCCGAATATTGTGTTATTCCACATATAGGACCTGTGTTTATTATTATTTCATTTTCAGCATTATTCCATTTAGTGTTAGGTTTTGTAGCATCCCACAAAAGTTTTAATCCGTACCCTTTCCCACCGGTAAATTTTTCTTTCATCACTGGCGGAACATCTTTCGATTTAATATTATTATCAGATAGATTAATATAAAGAATTTTATCTGTATATCCTTTATTTATCTTTGTAACATTATACTTAAATTCTTTTAATTGTTTGTGAGCGGCTTTTATTTCCTGAACATTCATAATCATATAATTTTATTTTTTACAAAGATAGGGTTTAAAACAAAATTACAACATGATTTCTGTCAATATGATATTTGTCAATATCGAACTGTTTATAAATTATTTTTAACAATAATAAAAATAAATGTAATTAATGATAGGTTTTAATATATTTGAAAAATTTTTAATTTAAAATATTTTTTGTTTAAAAACAATGAGTTTCAATAACATATATGGATATTAATAGTTGGAATAGATTAGATTTTGTTGGTGATATTCATGCAAACAGTAAAAAATTAAATTCATTATTAGAAAAACTTGGTTATTGCAATATTAAAAACAGTTGGCAGCATCCCGAAAACAGACAATTAGTAGTTTTAGGCGATTTTATAAATGTTGGATTCGATAATAAGCAAACACTAATCACATTGCACGAATTATGGGAGAATAAAATAGCATTAATTATTTTAGGAAACCACGAATATTTTTTAGCTTGGTATTATTTTAAATTTGGTAAAACTGTATTTACATCAGCAAAGTCGCCACTTATTAGTGATTACGAAAGTTTGTTAAATGAATTTGAAAATTCGGTTAACGAGTTATGCGAATATGCCGAATGGATTATGGAATTGCCTTTATTTTTCGAAAACAACAAATTTAGAGCAATACATGCATACTGGTCGGATAATAACATTGAGCAAATAAAACCATATAAAAATCTGAAACAATTATTTGAGAAATTTGAAAACTCCAAATCAAAAGAAAAAATCTTAAAAAATGCAATAAATGAAACTATTGAAGGTTTGAAAATTCAGCTTTATGTATCGTGTAAAATTGACAAACCAGTAAAATACCGTGTAAAATGGTGGCAAAATATTTACAACAAGCCATTACCACAAAGTATAATGACTCACCGACCAGTAAAATGTCCCGGAATAATTGTTACTCCAGAACTATTACCAGAATTTAAACATTATGCAGAAACAGAAATACCAGTTTTTTTTGGTCATTACTGGTTTCAAACTTTACCTTATTTATTAAGAAATAATGTTTGTTGTTTAGATTTTGGTGCCTCTAAAGGCGGGTATTTAGTTGCATACAGATGGAACGGTGAAAAAGAATTAAATGCAAATAATTTAGTTTATTTATAATTTAAAAAATATTTTTATTTTTGTGTCTTTTAAAAATCAAACCAAAATTAACTATGGCAGTACAAAAAGATTTAGATGCTCATTATACCAGGATGGATAAAATATTCCGCTTAAGCCTTGGCGAAAAAGGAGCATACAGTTGTGCAAGATTTGACGGTGATTTTACAATGACAACTGAAGCCGCTCAATTAAAAAAACATCAGTTTATTGTTAATGGATGTAACATAACAAAGGGTTCTAAAGTTTTGGACATTGGTTGTGGTTGGGGAGCTTTTGTTGATTATTTAACTCAAATGGAAGTTAACGCTTACGGTGTTGTTTTAGCAAAGGGACAAGCCGATGCGTGTATCAAAAACGGGTTAAATGTTAAACACATGGATTCGAAAGATATTGCTCCCGAAACTTTTGGCAAGTTTAATGCAGTAACAGCTATGGGAAGCCCCGAACATTTATGTTCTGTTGAAGAATATAAAGCAGGCAAACAAAATGAAATTTATAAAAAATATTTCAAACAAGTTTCCAATTTACTCCCTGTTGGCGGTCGTTTTTACTGTCAGGCAATGGTTTTCGGACCAAATATGGTTAAATTCGAAGACATTCCTTTTGATAAAACTGATTTAAGTAAAAAAGAATTTACTGATGAAGAATTGATGGATATTATTTGCAGAGTATTTCCCGGCTCATGGCTTCCTTATGGAAAAGAAGGTCTTATTGACCCTGCAAGCGAGCATTTTAAAGTAATTTCGATTGATAGTGGCAGAAAAGATTATGAGGAAACAATCAGAAGATGGACAGCCGCTTTTGTTAAATTTAATTTCAGAAAATATTTGCTTTTTGCTTCTTATACTCCCAATTATTTAACAAACAAATCTTTTAGAGAATGGATGCGCAGATTTAAAATACAAGCCAATCTTCTTGTTTTTGAAAGAGAAATATTTGAACATTACAGAATTGTATTTGAGAAAGTAAAAGATTGATAAAATTATTTGCTTTTGTATAATGTTACAATTTTGTTTAATCTACTTTTTATAAAGTAAGATAAAATGAACAGACTTCTTACAATTAAATCAAAAGAAGATATTTTACCGGAATACCTACAAACTCCTATCGGGAAATTAATTGAATATCACAATCTGAATCAAAATTTTGAATCGTATGATAAGGCAAAATTATTAGTTGGAATGTGTATGGACAACCGGAAACATTTGAATATTCCCGACAATTTTGCTTTTATAATTCGTTCAGGCGGAGCTAATTTAAGGTTTAGCGAATTTAAAGTATCGTATGCAATATCAATCGGGCAAATAAGGCATATTGTTTTAATTGGACATAACCATTGCGGAATGGTAAATATTATATCACGCAAAAAAGAGTTTATTAAAGGGCTTGTTGAAGCTGTGGGCTGGGATGAAGATAAAGCCACATCTCATTTTATGCACTTTGCCCCTTTATTTGAAATAGGTAACGAAATGGATTTTATTTTAAGCGAAACTGTTCGACTTCGATTGCGGTATCCAAATATTCAGATTGCACCTTTGTTTTATTTAGTAGAAGATAACAAACTGTATTTTATTGATGAAAAATAAAAAATTAGGTAATTATTCAGCATAAGAATTATCACGCAAAGGCGCAAAGAACGCAAAGAAAATAGAAAAAGTAAAATATAGAAAACACTCAAAATGATGAAATACGAAATAGAATTGTTTATATAAGTCTGATTTAAAAAGTATTCAGTTAAAGATTTTTAACATTTTTTACCCTTAACCCTAAAGGGAAAATGTTGAAAATCAGACTCCCTTTAGGGCAGGGGTAAATCTGATTTTTAACATTTTTTAC
>MENF01000010.1 GCA_001769035.1 Bacteroidetes bacterium GWA2_32_17 | reverse complement strand
CGTATGATAGAAGAAAAAGAATTAATTTTGAACAGGATATGAATACATTGTTTCCCTTAAGTTGACGCGTATGCCCGTTGGGACGAAATTATGGTAAAAATTGCGTCTCTTCCTTATAAAGCTCTGTTAGGAGCGACATTATAAAGAAATTATAGGAATGATTATGCTTGTCTTATTGTTAAAGATAAATACATGATATATTGTAAAATTCAAACAAATACTTTTCCTCATATTCTATTTCGATTTTTTTTAAAAACTCCTGATATTCTTCACTGAAGGCAAATTTTGAATGATGTTTTTCCGGATTCATAATATAGTTAATTAATTAAAGAACAAAGATAGCAATAATGTCGTTCCTACGGAACTATACCGAAGAAATGTTATATTGTTACCATAATGTCATGCCGGAGTTTACACTGACAAAGGAAGTGGCATTATTTTTTACATTCAGCACATCAAAATATTATTTAGCCAAATAAAACAGAAAATATTAAAAAGTAACTACTTTATCACTTTCCATCAATAACGTTGTTAATTCTTTCATGCTGCTCAGGCATGCTCCTTCAATAAATTTCAAATCTTTTAATCCTCTTGCTTCAACACATGAAGTGCAAATTTTTATTTGTCCATTTTTAAGAACAACTGATTTTAACATTCGTTCGATATTATAATAACCATTAGGTGTATTTTGATTAGGAATTGCACAAAAAACAGCATCAGCCATCAAAAAAATATTGACTTGCGAATTTTCATAATCTTTTTGAATTTGCATTGCCAAACGTAATGCGTTGAATGCCTTTTCTGTGCCGTAAGGGGCATCGTTAATGATAATTAATGTTTTCATTTTTCTAATTTTTTATTGCTTTAATTATTATAAAATTTCTTTTACCTAAACCTTTGCCAACTTTTGGTTCTCTTATTTCTTCATTTTTATAAGTGTCGTTTAATGTATTCAAATATGTAAAATCACTAAATCCTGATTTAATAAGTAATTGCGTTAATTCTTCTGCAGAATAAAATTTTGCTTTTTCAAAAATTTTGCTTTTACTTTTTTTATATTCTTTACATAAAGAGCTGTTTTTATCAATAAAACCTATAATAATAGCACCGTTTGGTTTCAATATCCGTTTTGCTTCAGAAAATGATTTTTCAATGTTGTTGAGAAAACAAACTGTTGTTACGAACAATACAAAGTCAAAGGAACTATTGTGGAATGGTAAATTTTCGGCATAAGCTTTAACTACATTAATTCCTCTGTTTTGTGCAAGTTTTGCCATATTTTCAGAAGGTTCTATGCCAATCGTAATTTTTAGGGCTTTTGCAAACCGTCCAGTTCCTGTACCTATTTCAATACCATTTTTATGTGGCGAAATAGCTATCTTTAATGCACTAACTTCTGAACGAAAAATATTCTCGTTCCTATCAAACCAATTGTCGTAATCGGTTGCAACTGTATCGAATATTTTTGAATTATCTTTCAATTTACTTTTAATTTTACTTTTCGCTCAAAATAATTACTGCTCATTCCTTCCTGTGCATTGCCTTTAACACTTTCACCTTTAGTTAGCATTACCTGCAATTGTATTTCAGCATCCATAGCATTGTTTAATGGCTGTATAGTCATCGGTAAACTTGTAATATCAGCATCTTCATAGCCCTGAAGTTTATCGCCAATTAAACGACAAGCCATTGGGAGATTTACATCCCAACCGGGAGCAAATTTTGAAAGCGAATTTGTTCCGATAGTTGTTGGGTCAATATAGAGCCATGCATTGCGATAAGGCGAAGGAATATTGTTTTCTTTTTTACTGCCAATGACAGTGAGAACTGTTTTTTGTTCCCCTCTTTTTGTTTCAATCAGAAATGTACCATCTGGCTGTTTGAAAGATTTTTTTGTTTCCTTATCCAAAATGTCAATAATAATTTTGTCATCGTCTTTCCATTGACCGTTGTTGGCGTGGCAAGAAATACAATTTTTTGAATTGCTTAAAATTCCCACTGCTGGCGGATAAGCGTAAGCTGAGTTAATTCCGAATGAAGCGGATGTATTCGTTTTACTAAATTCAGGGTGATACAATTTTACTTGTTTCGTGATAATATTCAACACCACTATCCCAAATACAATAATTGACAGAATGATGATTTTTGCTCTCATAATTTTTCGATTTAGTCGGTTATTTATAATGTAAACCCAATAAAAGCACTTGATACAAGAACAATAATAGCAAAGACAAGACAGATTTCACATAATTTTTTTCTGCGTGTCCTTAATTTAAAGAAGCTTGATACTGCCTGTGGTTCGGGGTTTATCTCTTTTGAAAAAGTAAAGAATATTTTATTGATTGCAGGGTTTATTTTAAAGAATATTACAACCATAATAAAAACCATTGCGAAAACAGAGAAAAGTTTTATAGCCAAAGCAATTGTTGCAACAGAAGATAATTCTTTAAATGCACCATGAAATAAATAATGGTTAAAAGGTATTCCAAAACCAGTAACAAATAGAACAATAATAAAAGTAATACAAAATGGTGCATTTCCCTGTAATGTATCTTCTACAACTTTATCTAATTCGTAAATAAGTTTTGGACCATATTGGCTTCGGCTTTTAACTAAATTTCTGTTATAAAATGGTGCTGCGGCACAGCCAACAAGTGCGATATTGTGCAAAGCCAATAAAAAAGAGTGTATTAAATTTTCCATATTGTTTTGTTAATTAAAATGTTAATATTTTCTCGTTAGCTCTTATCATGATGTACAAATCGCTTAAAGATGAAATCGGACATGTTTTCGAGCCTTCCATTTTTCTACTTCGCATACATGTACCACAGGCTAAAATATTACCGCCTTTATCAATAAAATCATTCAGCTCACTTTTTATGTCAAATTCATTATTGGAAATATTCGATAATTCAACTCCTTTTCCCAATAAAAATATTGAAACTGTGTCATTTTCAGCAATTGAATAATTTGCAAGTCGTAATGCATTCCAAGCTGTTTCTGCATCATTAGTTGAAATAACTATTCCGATTTTTATGGGCTTATTATTTTTAGATGTTTTGGATCCTTCACAGTCTGAATTGTTCTGTGAATAAATACTTGCTGTTGCAAGAAATAATAAGAAAAATAAAACAATTAATTTTTTCATACTTGTATTTATTGTTGAATTAAATTCTGATTTTTTTTAATGTTTTCAATTAGTACTTCACGCATTATTTGACATGCTTTAGCAACTTTTATTGTAGATAATTTATAGAAAGCATTTAAACCTTCTTTGCGTTGTATTAATATTCCTTTTGTTATTAAAACTGTTAAATGTTGTGAAAGATTTGATTTTAAAACTCCCGTTGCTTCTTGTAATTCTCTAAATGACATTTCATTATTGTTTAATATGTCTATAATTTCAATTCTGATAGGATTTGCCAAAGCTTTACATATATTAGAGTGTAAGGTATAAAGTGTTTTATCTTTCATTTTGTTTAGATGTTTAATAATCTATAAGTTTATATGTTTACAAAATTATAAACAAATTTTATAATCACCAAATTTTTAAAGAAAATAATTTGTTATAAACATGCATTTTTATCAGAGGCAGGCGGAATCATTCTTTAAACATTTTTATGAACCGTGTTCCATCCGACTTAGAAACTGCCCTGAACATGCCCGTTGTATTAAAAGAAAACGCAAAATTTCCTTTTGCATCAAGAACAATAACTCCACCAGTGCCACCTTGAGGTGTAAGTACCTGATTTATTACATAGTCGGCAGCCTCGCTTACCGACAGATTTTTAAAAGCCATAAGAGCATTAATCTGAAATGCAATGGAGTTTCGTATAAAAAATTCTCCCCATCCAGTACACGAAACGGCACAAGTATTATTATTAGCATAAGTTCCGGCGCCAATTATGGGAGAATCGCCAACCCGCCCGAATTTCTTCATACTCATACCACCTGTAGAGGTACCTGCAGCGAGATTCCCCGATTTGTCGAGAGCAACACAACCTACTGTTCCATGTTTGTCATCCTTTTTTGCTTTGAGGTAGCGTTGCCACGATTTTTCTGTTTTAAAATAAGAACTGTCCACCATTTCGAGTCCGTTTTCACGGGCGAATTTTGAAGCTCCGTCTGTGATTAATAAAACATGCCCCGATTTTTCCATAACAAGCCGTGCTGCTGAAATAGGGTTTTTAATATCGCCTACACCAGCTACTGCACCTGCCTGCAGGGTTTTTCCGTCCATAATAGAAGCATCTAATTCGTTATGTCCATCGGCATTAAAAACAGCACCTTTGCCTGCATTAAAAAGCGGACAATCTTCGAAGAAGCAGATTACTTTTTCAACAGCATCAAGGCTGGAACCACCGTTTTTCAAAATGTTTTCACCAATGAACATGGCAGAATCAAGAGCATTTTTATATTGTTCGGAGTTTTTTGTGTTTTCCTGTGTAATGTTACCAGCACCTCCGTGAAGCATGATAGCATAAGAATTTTGACATTTAACATTCTGAAAGAAGAGGAGTAAGATAAAAATGAAACAAATAAATATACGCATAATTTTTTGTTACTACACAGCAGCAAATATATTACATTTTTTATTCACCCAATGATAAGAAACCATAAAAAATGTTCAATGCCAAACGACCAACTAACAATGTTCAAGTCATCGTTCGTAATCTAACGGACTCGCTTAATTGTCAACCGGACTTTTGCCGCGATTGAGATTCTTTCTGGCAGTTTCAATACTTTTTGAAAAGATAGAAAGAAGTTCCAAACATTCTTTATATGATTAGCAGCTTTTGTGTTCGGCAGGGTTTCTACAATCTCTGCTATCATAACTGCAAAATCAATTAAACAATCTTCAATATCAAACTTTCTTTCTTCTTTTATCATTTTTACTTTTTTTATTTGCTCATTGTAAATTGGACATTTGGCATTATTCGTTTTTTAATCTTAATCTTCTTTCATTGGCTGCTGAGCAGTCACAAAATCTTCTATGTTTATCGTTTGACTTCTAACTTTTTACTTTGTTCATTGTTCGCTGTTTATTATTCGGAAAAATGTTAATAGAAGTCCTGCCTGAGCGGGAGAACTATGAACATAGAACCTTAAACTTTCTACTTTTTCGGTTTCAACCATTTATCTAACCAGCCAAAAAATTCGCGTTGCCATAAAATACTGTTTTGTGGTTTTAACACAAAATGCGATTCGTTGGGAAAAATTAAAAGTTTACTTGGTATTCCTCTTAATTGCGCCGAATTAAATGCCTGCATACTTTCGGTATAAGGAATTCTGAAATCGTTTCCGCTCGAAATCATCATAATTGGAGTATCCCAGTTTTGCACAAATTTATGCGGACTATTAGCATAAGTTTTTTGTGCTACTTTGTTATTTTTTTCCCAGAACGCACCGCCTAAATCGTGGTTAGTAAAAAATTCTTCTTCGGTTTCGGCGTACTGGCTTTCTAAATTAAACATTCCACAATGTGCAATAAAAGCTTTAAATCTTTTGTTATGGTTACCTGCCAACCAATAAACCGAATAAGCCCCATAACTTGCTCCTATACAACCCAAATGAGCAGCATCAACGTAGCTTTCTTTTTTCGCATTGTCAATTGCCGATAAATAATCTTTCATGTTTTGTCCGGCGTAATCGCCCGAAATTTGTGCGTTCCATTCCTGACCAAACGAAGGAAGTCCTCTACGATTTGGGGCTACAATAATATATTCATTTGCAGCCATAATCTGGAAATTCCAGCGATAGCTAAAAAACTGACTAACTGTGCTTTGTGGACCACCCTGACAATATAAAATTGCAGGATATTTTTTAGTAGAATCGAAATCGGGAGGATAAATAAACCAAACAAGCATTTTTTTATTGTCAGTTGTTGTAATCCAGCGTTCTTTTGATTCGCCCATTTTAACTTGAGTATAAATGTTTTTATTTACAAATGTTATTTGCGATTCTTTGCCATCGTTTACATTCACTTTGTATATTTCGGTTGCCATTGCCATTGCCATTTTCCCTCCAATCATAACATCACCCACTAAGTTGATGGTTGTATAATCGTGTTTACCATTTGTTATTTGCTTAACAATCAGTGAAGTTGAAGAATAATCACGTTTTCCGTTTTTAATCTGGGCAGTTAATTGTGACTCAACATCAATAGAATATATTTGCTCAGTTGCCCTGATTCCGCTGATAAAATAAATTTTTTTATTATCAGCAGACCACTGAAAACCTGAAGCGTTCTGGTCGAAATTTTCAGTTAAATCAAGTTTTTGTTTAGTTGATAAATCCATAACAAATAATCTTTGTTTATCCGATTCGTATCCGGCAGTTGCCATGCTTTGCCAAGCCATGAGTTTTCCATCGGGCGAAAAGCAAGGATATTTATCGTAACCCGGCATACCTTCAGTAAGATTTTCAGTTTTATTTGTTTCAACATTATATAAATAAATATCACTATTTGTACTAATTGAATATTCGTTAGGCGTCATTTTTTTGCAGGTATATGCAATTCCTTTGCTGTTGGCTGTCCAGCTAATTTCTTCGCCTTCAAAATATGGCGAAAGTGGAGAATCATACGGCTCGCCTTCCATAATATCTTTACCATTTGTTATTTTCCCATTTGTTATTTCGGAATAAAAAATATGGCTCACATTTGCATCTTCCCAATGATTCCAATGGCGATACATAAGTTCGTTTGCAATATAAACTTCCGATTTTGGTAAGTCGGGATAAATATCCTGAGGTGTATTACGAACTTTAACATCTTTACAATAAAGCACTTTGTTACCATCGGGCGAATATTCAAAACTATTTATATCTCCTTCAATATCAGAAATTTTAATTTGCCCGCTACCATCTGCATTCATTTCCCAAATTTGAGAGCTGCCGCTTTCATCAGAAAGAAATCCAATCTTTTTACTATCGCTTGTCCAACGTGGATTTGATTCAGAGCCCTTAAATTTTGTTAAATGTTTTAACTCTTTGCCGTCAATTGTAACAGAATATAAATCAGTGAACCCATGATTGGCAGAAATGGAATATCTCGTTAACGAAAAAACAATATTTTTACCATCAGGTGATAATTTTATTTCTCCAATTCTTCCAAACTTCCATAAAAGTTCAGGCGTTACTTTAGTTTCGGTAATTGGCTGATTTTCTAACGAGTCCATTTCGCAGGCAGTAATCTGATTGTTATCGGATTGCTTATTAATTGAATCACTGTCATTTTTACTTATGCACGATGTAATTAATACTGCTGATGCAATTATTAAAAAGAAATTGAATTTTTTCATTATGTTGATATTTTATTATTGTTAAACGACTACATTATTTCATGCCTGCTGAATTATTGTTAGCAGGTATTATTTATTTTTACCAATAGTTTGGCAAGCTCACTACATGTATTTTGTTCCTATCGGGACTTTCATTTTTTTTATCCTCTTCATTTGGATAGGATACGGAAGTGAACTCGTCAAAAATGGGAGTTTGTTGCGTCGCATATAAATGTTTTTCTTCGATTAGATTTACATCGTGCGACACTTTTTTGTGTTTCGTTTCTAACCCCGACCTAAAGGTCGGGGCTACAAACATTTCGTCCCTATCGGGACTTTTAGATTTCAACCGTTGATTTGTATAATTAAATAATTCTGACATTAATTCAATTTTTAGTCGGTTAGTATTGATATTTTATATTGTATTCCTGTTGAATTATTTCGTTAAAATTATTTTTTTTAAGACCTTAAGGTTTTATTTTTTTTTATCTAATCTATTTAAACCATCTATAGCAAGTTGAAAATTCGGAACAATAGTTTTTGCCTGTTCATAAAATTCAATTGCCTTTGCTTTGTTTTTCAGTTGTTCGTAACAATATCCCTTATTATACACTGCCTCAACGTAATCGGCTTTTAGTGCTAATGTTGAGTCGAAATATGAAATGGCTTTTTCAAATTCATTTAAATACACCATATTAATATATCCTTGATTAAAAAAAGCATGAATATACGATTTGTCAATATTTTTTATGATAAACTGATACTCGGTTAATGCCTTTTGTACGTTGTTATTTTCCTGATAAAACATTGCTAAATTATAATATGGCTGAATATCTTTAGGGTTAATGTTTATTGCTGCATTATAATATTGAATAGCAATACTATCTTTAAGTTCAGCATTAATTAAACCAAGCATCATAAACGCTTCAAAATATTCGGGATTGTTTTCGGTTGCCTTCTGAAAATTCAAAATAGCGGCTTTGTTTTCTTTTTTTTCGCGGTGTAACATTCCTCTTATAAAAAACATTTCGGCATTATGTGGATTTACTCCAGCGGCTAAATCAAGATATTCGTTTGTCTTTTTATAATCTTTTACATAAAAATAAATAGTTGCAATTTTCACTAAAACCTCGCCGTTATCAGGATTGATGCGGTTACACTTTTCGAGAGTGTTTTTTGCTTCTTCAGAATTACCTTTCGACAAATACATTTCGCTTAATTTAACAAAGTGCTCGAATTTAAGAGAATCGAGTCGGGTAGCAATTATTGCATCGTTTATGGCGCTATCTATAAGTAATTTGTTATAATATAGTTCAGAACGACGCATAAAAAGTTCTCCGTTACGGGGATTTTTTCTGATTTCGATTGATATTTGCTGAATACTCAACGAGTCTAATGGTTTTTTTAATAACGCATCAACTGAAGATTGATTGGAACCACAACCCCAAATAAAACCAACAATAAACAAGAAATATATAGCTTTTATTATTTGTTTATTAATATTCTGATTGAAAATGATTGAATGAGATTGAATAAGATTGAATGAAGTTGATGAGATTGAATGAGATTGAATGAGGTTGATGAGATTGAATAAGATTGATAAGATTGAGAGCTTTTCAATCTTGTTTTCACAATCTTTTTTCAATCTTGTTTTTTTCAATCTTTTCAATCTTCTTTATAATCATTATATTCTCAAAACAAGTTATGCTTTTACAGGTTGAACCGGGCTTAATTTCTCTTTAATTTTTGTAGCTAATTCTTCACAAAGCTCAACATTATCTGTAAGAATTTGCTTAACGGCATCGCGTCCTTGTCCAAGTTTTGTTTCGCCATACGAAAACCACGAGCCGCTCTTTTTTATAATGTTATGTTCAACGGCAAGGTCAATAATTTCGCCAATTCTTGATATGCCTTCGCCAAAAATCATATCAAATTCGGCTTTGCGGAATGGCGGAGCCATTTTATTTTTTACAACTTTAACTCTAACGCGGTTACCATAAGCTTCTTCGCCTTCTTTAAGTTGCGAAATTCTTCTAATATCTAAACGAACCGAAGAATAAAATTTAAGTGCATTACCACCGGTTGTCGTTTCGGGACTACCAAACATAACTCCAATTTTATCGCGAAGCTGGTTAATAAACATACAGCAGGTATTTGTACGACTGATATTTCCAGTTAATTTACGAAGTGCCTGCGACATTAAACGTGCTTGTAAGCCCATTTTTGATTCGCCCATTTCGCCTTCAATTTCGGCTTTTGGAGTAAGTGCAGCAACAGAGTCAATTACAATAATATCAATTGCACCTGAACGAATGAGATTATCTGTAATTTCAAGTGCTTGTTCGCCGTTATCTGGTTGCGATATATAAAGGTTTCCAACATCAACACCAAGTTTTTCGGCATAAGCACGGTCAAAAGCATTTTCTGCATCAATATATGCAGCAATACCTCCTGCTTTTTGAGCTTGGGCAATTGCATGAATTGCAAGAGTAGTTTTACCCGACGATTCTGGTCCATAAATTTCAACAACTCTGCCACGTGGATAACCGCCTATACCAAGTGCCATATCGAGCGAAATTGAGCCCGATGAAATTGTAGCAACATCAACAACGGTTTGGTCACCCATTTTCATTATTGTGCCTTTTCCGTAATCTTTTTCTAACTTGTCTAATGTTACTTGTAATGCTTTAAGTTTTTCTTTAAGCATTGATTGGTCTTTTTGTTCTTTTTTGTTTTCCATAAAATGATATTTATTTTAAATTATTTTTTAAATATTAGTGAAGCATGGTCGCTTGTTTTAACTTTATAAATAAATTTTTCGATAATTACTTTTTCCGATATAACAAAAGTAGCTCTTTTTATTCTGACATAATGTAATTTTAATTTTCAAATTTAATAAAATTTAGATAAATTGTAACTAATCTTGTTAAAGTTAATATAATTTTTCGTTTAACTTGCACCATATTTCTCGCAAATATATTGTCTCGCAAAGACGCAATGCTCGCAAAGTTTTAAGCTCGCAGAGTTAAAAAAATCATTTATGATTTTTTT
>MENF01000009.1 GCA_001769035.1 Bacteroidetes bacterium GWA2_32_17 | reverse complement strand
CAGTCATTTACTACAGTAAACTCCTTGGTTTTCAAAACTTCGTATGCCTCAAACTCGAACATTATGAATCAGACACTGACTTTATGGACAGACACTATTTAGAGTCTGTCTATAATGTCCGATTTTTTCGTTATGCTTGTTTTGAAAACAGTCATTTACATAAGTAAACTCCTTGGTTTTCAAAACTTCGTATGCCTCAAACTCGAACATTATGAATCAGACACTGACTTTATGGACAGACACTATTTATTCTTCTATATACTTTTCGCCTTTATAAATTATTTTACCATTTGAATACGATATAATTATAAATCCTGTATCTGCATAAAGGTTACCTTGTTTATAAGTGCCTGTATATATTTCATTTACACCATAAGATTTCTTAATTTCTATAATATAGGTACTTCCAGATTTAATTATTCTTATATCATCATGAACACCTTCCCAGAATCCTATAAACTCGTCACCCGAATTATTACATGAGAAAAAAATAATTACCAATAGCATAATTAAATATATAAATTTTGTTTTCACTTTGTTTGATATTGAATTTTTTATTAGTATGGTTTTTCGGATACGCATCTGTTGGAAATATTTAAACATATTCTGTTTGTTTTAATTATAAATATGGACAAATGTAGTAAATAATAAAATATATGTCAATATAATAGTACATATTTTATTATTATTTAGACGTATTATATCACAAATAAAGAAAAAAATCTATGATTTTTGCATTTATGGTACACATAGGTCAGAAAATTAAAAAAATTGTAAATGAGCAGAGAATACCTGTAAAGGAATTTGCTTCAAAAATAAATAAAAGCAGAACTGTTGTTTATAATATTTTTGAGAGAAAAACTATTGATACAGGACTACTTGATAAAATAGGCATTGTTCTTAAACATAATTTTTTTCAGTATTATATCAATGAGGAAGAATTTTCTATTGCTAAAGATGAAGGTATAAGTTATTTAAAAAAAGATGAAGAAATAAGTGTTTTAAGAACTGAACTTCAAAAAAACAAAAAGGATATAACCGAACTAAACGAGAAACTTGAATTGATGAAAAAAATTAACAGTTTGCTTGAAGAAAAATTAAACGGGAAAAATACCAAGAAATACAAGACTAAAGGGCAGGATTAGTAACGCTCGCTCGCATCCTGCGAGTGAGTATTTTTTACTTCCGGCATTTTGCTTTAAACATATCTTTTTGGTGTAGTTTTACGGTATTCGCTTATAATTCAAAACCAAATGCACTTTGTTGTTACGGGGCAGATACCAAATGAATAATCATTCGCAATCCCGATGTAATAAGCGATTGCGTAAGAGATTTTTTTAATTATTCAAAGTATATTTAAATGGATTATAAATTTTTATTCCATACATTTCTCATATTTTGCAATTCGGCATCAATATCTAAATTTAAATGATTTAATATGCCTTCATATTCGCTCGGGTTGAATTGTTTTCTTGAAGAAGCTGCTGATTTTTTCCTGATTACTTTTTTTTCATTTGTTTCTACTGTTATATGCAGCGATTTTAAAAAAAGCAACAGAGAATTAAAAAGATTTCTGTCATTTGTTCTGATAATTGCTTCCATAATATTTTATTTTGTTGTAAAAATAATTATTTTTTGTTTAACAATTTGTTATTCTGTTCTTTTTTATATGCTGTGAATGGTTATATTGTTATATTTGATAGCTATCAGATGTTGTTTTGCTTTTAACTCTTCCTTTAATTGTTCCATAACAATTTAGCAATATAACAATGCAACAATTTTATTTCAATAAAAGCTCAATTAGTAACCGTTTGCGGTATAATTAACAATGCATTTCATTACACCTCAACCATCTTCATATCAAACACTTCTTTGCGATATGTTTCAATTGCTGAACAAGTACAAACAAGGTTTCTGTCGCCATAAGCATCATCTATTCTGCTAATTGCAGGAAAGAACTTATTGTCGGCTATCCATTTAAGCGGGAATGCGGCTTTTTCGCGAGAGTATTTATGATTCCAATCGTTTGATAGCAAATCTTGAGCTGTATGAGGTGCATTAATTAAAACATTATCATTTATATCGGCATCACCATTTTTTATTTCGAGAATTTCAATGTAAATTGTTTTCATAGTTTCAATAAAACGATCTAGCTCTTGTAAAGATTCGCTTTCGGTAGGTTCAATCATTAAAGTGCCATGAACCGGGAATGAAAGAGTTGGGGCATGAAAACCAAAGTCCATTAATCGTTTTGAAATATCAGTTTCAGTAATATTAGCCATTTCTTTAAATTTACGACAATCAAAAATCATTTCGTGAGCTACAAAACCATTTTCGCCGGTAAATAACAAATCGTAGTTATCTTTTAAAGATGCTGCGATGTAATTTGCATTTAATATTGCGTATTTTGTTGCATCAGTTAACCCTTTGCCACCTAACATTATGCAATAAGCATGTGAAATTGTCAAAATATTGGCACTCCCAAAAGGAGCTGCCGAAACAGCGTAAACACCTTTATTTCCACCAACTTTCACTTCGGGATGCTGAGGTAAGTAATCAACTAAATGGCTTGCTACGCAAATTGGACCAACACCAGGCCCGCCGCCGCCGTGAGGAATTGCAAATGTTTTATGCAAATTCAAATGACAAACATCGGCTCCAATATGTGCAGGGCTTGTTAAACCAACCTGAGCATTCATATTTGCACCATCCATATATACTTGCCCGCCAAATTGATGTATAATGTTAGTCATTTCAACAATTGCACTTTCAAACACACCATGTGTAGATGGGTAAGTAACCATTAGTCCAAATAAGTTGTCTTTGTTAGCTTCGGCTTTTGTTTTTAAGTCATTTAAATTGATATTCCCTTTTGTATCACATTCTATTATAACAATATTTAAACCAGCCATTGCTGCACTTGCAGGATTAGTTCCATGTGCCGATGAAGGTATTAAAATAACATTTCTATTTTTATTCCCATTGCTTTCGTGATATTTACGGATAACCATTAATCCGGCATATTCGCCGGCTGCACCAGAGTTTGGTTGAAAACTAATTGCTGCAAAACCAGTAATTTCTTTTAATATTGCACCTAATTCGTCAATTAGTTGATGATATCCTTCGGCTTGATTAGCAGGAACAAAAGGGTGAATATTCGAAAATTCGGGCCAGCTTAAAGGGAGCATTTCGGTTGCAGCATTTAATTTCATTGTACAAGAGCCAAGTGAAATCATACTATGTGTAAGCGAGAAATCTTTACGTTCAAGTTTTTTAATATATCGCATCATTTCAGTTTCCAATTGATAGCTCTGAAATAGTGATTGTTGCAAAATTTTATCGTTTCGTAGCAAATTGTTATTTAATGATAATCCTGTTGGATATTCTTTAACTTCTGTAATTTGTTTATTTATTGCATTTGCGAAAATATAAAACAATTTATTTATATCACTGAGTAATGTATCTTCATCAATAGAAATACTTATAGTATTGTTATCAATATAATTAAGATTAATTTCATTTTCAATTGCTAATATTTTAATGTTATCAGAAGATACAGTTGAAGGGAGTTTAATTAACAACGTGTCGAAGTAATTTGAATTTTCTTGTTTATATCCTAATTCAGAAAGTTTTTTACTAACAAGTGTTGCAATTGAATGAATGTGTTTAGCAATACGTTTTAATCCATCGGGACCGTGATAAACAGCATACATTCCAGCCATTGTTGCAAGTAATGCCTGTGCGGTACAAATATTTGAAGTTGCACGTTCGCGTTTTATATGTTGTTCGCGGGTTTGTAAAGCCATTCGTAAAGAAGTACGCCCTTTATTATCAATCGAAACTCCAATTATTCTACCTGGCATAGTTCGTTTAAAAGTATCGAGTGATGTAAAATAAGCAGCATGAGGTCCGCCAAAACCCATAGGAATTCCAAAGCGTTGAGTTGAACCGAAAACAATATCAGCACCCCAATTTCCAGGAGGAGTTAATAAAACCAAACTTAAAATATCGGCAGCAACGGCAACCATTGAACCAAGATTATGTGCTTTTTCGACAAATGATTTATAATTTGGAATATTACCATTAGCAGAAGGATATTGAATAACTGTACCAAAAACTTTTTCGTTAAAAGTAAAGTTTTCAAAATCACTTGTAACAACTTCAATCCCTAATGGGAATGCACGGGTTTTAATTACGGCAAGAGTTTGAGAAAAAATATTATTGTCAACAAAAATAATATTTGCTCCCGATTTTGCTTTTTCGCGGCTACGTGTGTTAAACATCATAATCATTGCTTCGGCTGCAGCAGTTGCTTCATCTAAAAGAGAGCAATTTGCAATTTCCATTTTAGTTAATTCTAAAACTACTGTTTGGAAATTTAATAATGCTTCTAATCGTCCCTGCGAAATTTCGGCTTGATAAGGAGTATATGATGTGTACCAACTTGGGTTTTCTAAAATATTGCGAAGAATTACCGATGGAGTAATTGCTCCATAGTATCCTTTTCCAATGTATGACTTAAAAATCTTGTTTTTTGCTGCAATTTTTCGAAGCTTTGTAAGATACTCAAACTCACTTATTCCGTCGGGTAAATTAAGTGGTTTTTTTAAGCGAATATTTTGAGGTACTGTTTTGTTTATTAGCTCATCAAAAGAAGATACTCCGATTTTGTTGCACATTTTAGCAATTTCGCTTTCACGAGGTCCGATGTGTCGAATTACAAAATTTTCTGTTGCCATAATTAGAAAATATTTATTAGTTTTACAATTTTAAAATAAAAGCATAAAGGTATAAATAAGAAATAAAAAATATTTAACTTTTTTTTTGTTTTTACGTTTATATAGTAAATTACTTATTTATGAGGTTTTTAATTTTTTTAATATTATTTTTTTTAATTGGAATTACTTGTAAAGCTCAAGATACTATTTGGTTTTTAAGTGGCGAAAGATTAATTACTTCGAATTACACTTTAAAAACCGAAGATGGATTACTTACTTATTTTAAAGGTAAAAAAGAAAAGAAAGTTGGATTAGAATATGTTTTTTCTGTTCACGAAAAAAACGGATACGAAAAAGTTTTTTACGAACCCACATCAATTGAAAATACTCCTTTTTCGGTTGAGCAAATGAGAAGTTTTATTAAAGGCGAGTTTGAGGCTTCGGAACATTATAAAGCCACAGGTGCTACTATTATCGGGGTTACTGCTGGAATTGGAGGAATTTATTTATTCCCTATATTAAATGCCCCTGTTTTTTGGTCACCAGTTTTACCAACTGGAACTAGTGCAATTATTGGTTCAACAAATATTTGCGAGAAAAAAATTATCAAAAAATTTCCTCAATATACCAATGACGAGTATTTTATATCAGGATATTCCGAAATTGTAAAACAAAAAAGAATTTCTCATTCAATTGTTGGAGGAGTTATAGGTTTGGCTGTAGGAGTGGTTAGTGCATTGATTATAAAACCGTAATTTAAGAAAGTTAAAAGTTTATTGTTCATTGTTCAAAGTTTGTAGTTTGGGGTTAGAAATTTGTTATATGTAGTAAGAATATACTAAAGTGCTTGTTACGCTATTGATGCGGGAGTTAATGTAGAGCATGGGCTAAAAAAAGTTAAAAGAAGAATAAAGTAATAAATAAATTGAAAGCTGTTAGAAATATTAATTTTTTATCAATTCTACTATTTGTTGCTTATATATTTCAAAGTTGTGCATTAACAAATTCGCAATTTAAAACTGCCAAACAATTTTATAGTTCTGTCAATAACTTTGATAAACAATGCCATACACTTAAAGAATCTTCGTTTAAGATTACTTATGAACGACGTCTTTTATTTCCAATAACATATAACAATGATAGTTTAATGGTAAATGAATTAGTTGCTAATTATGAAGAAAATGTTATTGCACAATACAAAAAAGATAATATAGACAACGCTATAAATAAAATAGGAAATTATTTTAACAGTTATGTTTCATTATTGCCTAAATCATCTGAAAATAAAGGAACTAACAGAAGAGTCCTTGCTGCAATTGAAGATTATTCATCGTATCTTCCTTTTGGAATAGGGTTAACAATTTACAAAACTGTTTATGATGTTATAAATTATACTGCTCGATTTATAAAAATTCCCCATCAACGAAAAAAGTTTAAAAACTTTATTGGTAAAGGTGAGAAACTTGTACCCGATAATTTGAATATAATTTCAAAAGAATTTTCTAAATCTTCATTAATGCTTGATAATGAGAAGGTATTGATAAAGCAAAATTATTTATTGTTATTGCAAGCTCAGAAAGTAAATAAAAATCCTTATGATTATTATAGCGTATATAATGTTAATTTTTTAAAAAATTATAATCTCGCAGTATTAACTTCAGAATTGAACAAATCAATGCTTGAATCTATTTCTAAAATAAACGCATCATATACATTGCTTTACAGCGAAACCAGAAATCGGAAACGATTTAAAAATGATATTATTGGTTTGTCGCAAATGAATTCAAAGTTGGGCAAAACAAAACTTTTTAATAAAAAAGTTGAAGAAGCCATAAAATAATAGATTTTATTTAAATTGTTTTGTTTATACCGTAAACAGAATAAATAAACGCAATCAATAGCCACATCTTTCAGGGCGTTAATAATTGATTGTCAACATAATGCGGGCTTTAGCCCAAAATTAAAAAATGCGACAATTTATCCCGTTTATAATAAAATTAAATCACTGATTTTGATTAATGGTTTAACATTATATTATATAGTCCCACAAGTAAACTATAACAACATACCTAGCTAATTTTCCTAAAGTCATAAAAAGGGTAACTTTGTAAATATTGATTTTTAAAAGACCTAATGCAACAGCAATCACATCGCCAAAAATTGGAAGCCATGTTAAAAATGCAGCTATTGCAGTATATTTTTTTATGCGTAACTGCATTTTTTTAATTTTTTCTCTTTTTATCTTCAGGTATTTTTCAATCCAGTCCCATTTACCAAGCCAACCTAATGCGTAGCTTGACAAGCCACCTAAAGTATTTCCTAAAGTTGCAATAAAAATTGTTAAAGTTGAATTGTAACCATAAGCCACCATTGCAACTACAACAGTATCGGAACTAAAAGGTATTACAGTAGCTGCCAGAAATGAAGCTAAAAAAATACCAAAATAACCTAAATCGAAAAAATATGACATTTGTTAATAATATTATTTCTGAAACTTATATTTTGCTACAAAAATATTTCCAATAATTGCCGGAATGCCAATATTTATAATCCAAAGTAATGTAGATGCAAAAATTATTTCGGTTTGCATATTACTAAAAAAACCAAAAAATATTGATGCAACAGTACCTCTTACTCCAATTTCGGCAAAAGCAAATGTCGGAATTATTGTTGAAACGTAAAATGTAATAGATGAAGCAATTATACTTTGTAGAAAATTAATATTGATTCCAAAAATTTTAATCAAAATATAAAACTGAAATATAAAAATAAAGTATCTTATAAAACTTAATGCCAAAAAAGATGCTAACTCTTTAAACGAATAATTGTTAAGAGTTGTAGCAGAGTTGTAATATTTTTTTAAAAATTTAATATGCTCAAAAAAATAAACGAACCATTTTATTTTAAAATAAATAATTGTACACAATATTGTAACAATAATCACAGGAACATTAATAAAGTAATTAAAATTATGTTCAGTAAATAAATTAACAGGATATAATAAATACAATAGTATAATACCAAGTGAGCCACAAATTATTGTAACAATTAACTGTGAATAACCCGAAATTGCCGATGCAAAAATACCTTTAGTTCTGTTTTCGTGTTTTAAAAAAAATATTCTGCCAACAAATTCTCCGGTTCTGTTTGGCATAAAAATAGATACAGCTATACCAGAAAGAATTGCAGAATAAGATTTCAAAAATGTAAGTCTGTTAAAGTTCTTAATAGCAAGTTTCCACTTAAAAGATTCTATCCCCCAGTTAATCAGCATTAATAAAAAAACAACTAATAAATAATAAATATTATTAATGTTTGTAAGTTCAGAATAGTTATATATTTGCTTAAATTCCTGCCAAAAAAATATTTTATTTATAATAAAAAACAACGAACAAATAAATATAAGCCATTTAATTATTGCGAAGTAATGTGTTTTAAAAAAAAATAAAATATTGTTTTTCATTTACAACTTTTTAATAACCATCAATCCATCGCGGATTGAAAAAATAACATTTGACACACGTTTATCATTTTGTACAAAATTATTAAAATCTATTATGCCACGGGTTTGTTCATCTGTATCGTTGTAATCTTCAATTACTTTGTTATTCCATAAAACATTATCTGCAATAATATATCCATTTGGTTTAACTTTATCGAATACAACACTATAATAATCAATATATTGACATTTATCTGCATCAATAAAAACAATATCGAATTGTAAGTTTAATGTTGGGATTATTTTTAAAGCATCGCCAAAATGCAATATTATTTTATCTTTATATTCCGATTGGTTTACATATTGTTTAATAAAATCTTCAAGTTCGTCATTAATTTCAATTGTATGAATTTTACCTTGTGGAGAAAGTCCTTCTGC
The DNA here is from genome assembly GCA_001769035.1 of Bacteroidetes bacterium GWA2_32_17. Classification (GTDB taxonomy): domain Bacteria; phylum Bacteroidota; class Bacteroidia; order Bacteroidales; family GWA2-32-17; genus GWA2-32-17. The sequence continues at coordinate 8,887 of MENF01000009.1, read as the reverse complement.
AAAACAAAGTGCAGAATATCCTGTATAAGTACCAATTTCTAAAATATTTTCGGGTTTGAGCATACAACTAAGCATTTTTAAAACTCTTCCCTGTAAATGTCCCGATAACATTCGTGGGTGGTAAATGTGAACATTTGTTGCACGATTCAGTTCTTTAAGCAAATCGCTTTCCTGTTCGGAATGTTCAAGAATATATTTCTCTAAATCGTGGTTAATGTTCATTTACTATATTTTATATCGTGTTAATTTTCAATAAACATAAAAAAAAATCAAAACAAATTATAAAACCTCAAACTCTAAACTCGAAACTCTAAACTGTTTTTATTATTGAGCATACATGTTTTATTTGTAAATTAACGTTGAAAATTTATTGTCTTTAAAAGTTTCGTTGGCAACTTTAAGTATATCATCAGAAGTAATTTTCATTAACCTGCTTGTAACAGTTTCGATGCTGTCAACTTTATTAAAAAGCAAAAAACTTTTACCAAGACCAAGTAATAAATTTTCGGGATTTTCGAGTGAAATTGCTATTTGTCCAAGCATTTGTTGTTTAGCACGTTGCAATTGTTTTTTTCCAAGCGGGATATTTTTAATTTTTTCGATTTCCTTTTTAATTAATAAAAGGGATTTGTTAAGTTTATCTTTATCACATCCAAAATAAATGCTAAAAATTCCTGTATCGAAATATGGTGTATATGATGTTTCAACATTATACACTAATCCGTTTTTTTCACGGAGAATTAAATTCAGACGACTGTTTAATCCCGAACCTCCCAACAAATTTGTTAGTAAAAGAAATGGAAGTTGTTTTTTGTTACGAAAATTATAGGCAGTGGTTCCAATAATACAATGTGCCTGATGTGTTTTTTTTATTACGGTTTTTTCCTGAGGAATATAATTCTTAAAAGGCGGACGTTTCCATTCGCGTTTATTTGCGGGAACGTTGTTAAAATATTTCTCAAAACTTTTTACAAGTTTATTAAACTCTATATTCCCAACTGAACAAAGTACAATCTGGTCGGTGTTATGAGTTCGGTGTGAGAATTGTTTTAAACTGTTTGAATTAAATTTCTTAAGAGTATTTTTTGTTCCTAAAATATTTCTGCCAAGCGAATGTCCATCGAATATAAGTTCTTCAAAATCGTCAAAAATAAGTTCGGCTGGACTATCGAAATATGAATTTATTTCGTCTAAAATTACTTCACGTTCTTTATTAATTTCTTTTTCAGGATAAACTGAATTAAAAATCATATCGCTCATTAACTCAATAGTTCGGTCGTAATATTTACTTAAAAATGAGGCATATATACAGATTTCTTCTTTAGTTGTATAAGCATCAATTTCGCCTCCAACATCTTCCATCCTGCTTACAATATGGTATGCACGGCGTTTTGATGTTCCTTTAAAAACTAAATGTTCGAGAAAATGAGCCAAACCATGTTCGTTTTTTAGTTCGTCACGGGTTCCTGTATTAATAATTATTGCACAGTAAGCAACCTGTCTGTCAGTTTTTTGGTGAATTAAACGGAGTCCGTTTTTTAGTACATGAGTCTGGTAATTCATTAATGCGAATGATAAGTTTTGCAAATGTAAGAAAGTTTAAAGAATTGCTTCAAGTTCCGGAAATGAAAAATTGGAATGTAAGCATATACCCGTTTACTTTGTAAAATATTTTTTAAACTACAAAAAAATAATATCTTTGTCTTACATAACTCATGTTACGCAAGTAAAAAATTTGTCTCGCAAAGCCGCCAAGTTCACAAAGTTAAAAAGTGGCTAAAAAAATCATTTATGATTTTTTTATTGCGTGCTTATTATAGTCATGCTATATAAAAGCAATTGGTGTATTAATTGAAATTACTTACATATAAGTTCGCAAAGTTTAAAAAAAAATAATAATTATTTTTTCTTGGCGTACTTAGCGCCGGAGTTTATGCTGACGAAGGAAGTACGAGAAATAATCATTGTGAGAAACTCTTTTACGTAACATCAGTTACATAAGTGTTAATAATCTTTTGGGAACTGCTCAAATCACATATTTACATATTCCAAAATATCACAATACCATTGCTTTTCATTGTCAACAAGCATGTGAAAAATATTTAAAACCATTCTTAAATATTCATTATCAAATTAAAAAACACACTTTAAATTAAAGAAAAGTTAATTTTTGATAATTTGACCTAAATACAAAATAAAAATGTTTATCAAATAATTAATAGAGTTTATATCGAATAAAAATATATGTCATGGCTAAAGCCGTTTTTCTGTTGTTTTATATAACCCACCTTAAGGTCGGAGTTAGAAGTATGAAATATCGTGGGCTTTAGCCCTGATTTATAGCGATTAATATACTGAAAACGGGACAAATTTTAACATTTCATCCCGCACAAGCGGGACAAAATGGCATAGAGGTATAAGGTATAAAAGCATAAGGAAGATCGGGTTATACCCTATACCTTTATACCCTATACCTTAAACTCAAATTTAATAATTTAACCCGTTCAAAGTATATTTATAATTCTTATTCGATATATTAGACATTATATAAGTTAAGTGTTTAATGTGACTTTAAAATTATTTAACCCACAGCAAATTTCCGTAATAAAATAGACATTCGATTGTTAATTATTTTATCTTTGTTCTATTGATATTCTAACTTATATAATATCTATTGTCTAATATTCGCTGTTTGAAAAAAATGAATATAAAAAAAACTATATTACTCTTATTTATAACAATGTTTTCGTTCATTTGTCGTGCTCAAACAGATACTATTATTAAAAAAGATACCTCAAAATTTATTTTAAAACCATTCAACCCGTATTTATTTAATGTTGTAAACAATTCTTCCCCAAATATTTTTAGTCATAATTATTCTCTAAAAAACACTTCTACTCTATTCGATTTGCGATATGAGTCGCAGTATATAAGACAATTTTATTATAATAATTTTATAAATTCTGATAATAAAATGCTCTTTATTTATAAACATCACTTTTATTACGTTAAAGATCCAGTACATCCATATGGGATGGGGAGAAATGCACTCTTTTTAGGGTCTTTAAATTATTTATTTCTATTATTTGCAAGAAAAAATAAATAATCCCAAAAATTCGTAAATTGCGTCCCGCAACTACAGGATTCGTAGAACAATAAACAAAAATATAAATACATGAAATACAACAACAACGAAGGCTGGCATCAGTTATTAAATGATTATCCATTACATAATCATTACAAAGAAATTCACATATATGCTTATAGTGAGTTTATGCCATCTCCAAAAGTGGGATTAAGTCCTTATGGCGACATTGATTATTTAACGTTTTCTGATGACGACGAATTTGGTTGGAAAATTAGCGAAATGGAAGAAGAAATGGAGCTTAAACCTGGAATGAACGACATTGGAAAAATTTTATTAAAACAAATTCATAATCTTGGAATGGGTTTGCCCGCCCATCATATTTCTGGTCATGCCAATCAAAGCCTTATAAATAACCCATATTGGCCCGAAGAATTATCAGTAAAAGCAGGAAAACTAAAAAACGAAAAATACGTTTGTTTACTTCCATTAATGCTGTCTAAAACACAGGATGACAAAGGTAGGGTTACCTGGACTTATTTTGGAAGCAGTATTCTTGGTCCTGAAAAAGCATTCTGGAATAGCTTTTACACAACTCCTGAAAAGGAAATCCCAGAATCGGAATCTTTAGAGTTTTTTACAGAATTGTTAAAAAAAGCATACAATAATAACAGTTCACTTTCACAGGCAGGGTTTAAAATATTACCAACAAAAACGAATGAAATACTTCCAGAATTTACAAAACCTTTTTTAATAAATGACGATTCAAATTTTAATGAAGTAAAATATCTTTTAACATTTCGCCCATTTTCGTTGCTTCCACAAACAGTTAAAGAAAAATATTTTTCAGGAGAATTGGCACTTTTGCCGTTTCCGGGTAGTCTTGTGTTTTGGGGAATGCCTACTTACGAACATCTTGCAAAACAACTTCCATTAGCAAGGCAAATACCCATGCAAAATTTAATTCCTCGTCACAGAGGAAGAGGTAGTATGCGCGTTACCCAAACAGGTTGGATTCACGAACCTCACCCTGATGTTGATATCTCAAAAGTTCACCAGCATTTATTGCACGATAATTATCACAGAACACACCGCTGGCAAAAAATTCTTCGCCATGAAGATGAATTATCATTACCGACTCGTATTTCGGGAATTGTTAAAACATTGTTCAGCACAGAATTAAATTCTCTTGGACTTTACGATAAACCAATGGCCAGGAACAGCCAAATTTGGACAAAAGATTTTGAATTGCTTTTAGATGGACCAAACGCAAGCAAACATAAATTTGTAGAAGTTGAAAGACATTTACTCGAGGGTGGATTATTTGGATATCGGTTTTTCTATCCACCAATGCAAACAGGACTTCATTTTGTATATTGGCACCGACCATTATTCGGTTATTTTTCTGATGAAAAAAACGAAATGATTGTTGAAAATTGCAAGCTAAATGGTTATATAACTGCGTATCATAAAGATGATAACCAATACAAAAATCCAATTGACTTATGGCCCCGAATTCAGCAAAGAAAAACACATTTAACTGCTATAAATGGATTCGATTCAAAACACAACCATTATTTACATCAAAATGCTTTAAGTATTTTATCGCTGTATGAAGGATGGGAACTTTTCGGTAAAAAACCTTTATCGCGTTGTTTTGCACAACGACTTGCTCACCTTGCCAAACACAAAAACATAAATCACTGGCTCGATGATTTGCCAAACATGGCTAAAGAGAAAGAAACCGGCGAATGGATGAAAAATGAAATCGAAAAAATAATTCAGCCCGAAGAGAATAAAATCAATGATAACGAATCATTAACTTTTTCATTTACAGCAAGTCGAAAATTTGAAGAAAACTGGTGGAACGATATAAGGTATCTTGCTCACGGCAAATTTATAAATAAAGATAATGCCGATTGTGTTCTTGACGAAGACACAAAAAAACAATTAGCACACCATCATCGTGATTTAGAAAAATTAGGCGATTATTTAATCGAAAGACATAGAAAAGCAATTAAAGAAGCAGGAATAGAAGGAATTGCTTATTGTGGTGAGCTCCCATTTAAATGGAAAACCGATTTTGATTTTTCGGAATTTGGTGGCTGGAAATTAAACCAGGAAGGTCACACTCATGAAAGAAATATTTTAGTTGTAATACCAGGTAAGAACAGGAATGAAGCTGTAGTACTAGGCGACCATTATGATACAGCTTATATGGCTGATGTTTACGAAAAAGAAAATGGAGGGAATGGAGCAAGAATTTCGGCAAACGGAGCCGATGATAATTTTTCAGCATCAACTACACTTTTGCTTGCTGCTCCAATATACCTGCAATTAGCAAAAGCAGGAAAACTAGAACGGGATATTTGGTTAATTCATTTAACTGGCGAAGAATTTCCTTCTGATTGTATGGGTGCACGTGATTTCTGTCAGAAAACTTTACAAAATTCACTTCAGCTTCACCTTGATAACGAAAATGTTATAGATTTATCTAAAACAGAAATTAAAGGTGTGTATGTAATGGATATGATAGGTCATAACAACGATAAAAATATTGATGTTTTTCAGGCCTCCCCTGGAAAAAGTGCAGAATCACTGCATCTTGCAAAATGTGCACATCAAGTTAATATGAACTGGAATGCTCATACTCATAATTGGAATCAATCAACAGAAAGAGCACATCTTGGAAGAGGAAAAAGGGTTAAATCGGAAAATGAAATGCCAGAAACGGCAAAATTTTTATCGCTCGAAGGAAATGTAAGAAATCATTTAGACCCACATAGCTCAATTTTTAACACAGATGGATTAATGTTTTCGGATGCTGGAATTCCTGTGGTACTTTTTATGGAAAATTACGATATAAGTCGTACAGGATATCATGATACTCACGATACAATGGAAAACATTGATTTGGATTATGGCTCTGCTTTTGCATCAATTTGTATCGAAACTGTTGCGCAAGTAGCTTCTATTCCAACTGAAAAAATGTGGAAACGTGAAAATAAAATAAATACTGAAGTTTTAGAAACAAATAAATAATATAAAACGTCAATGATGAATACTTAAGTTTTGGGAAAGATTGAGAAAACAAGATTGTGAAAAAAAGATTGAAAGGATTGAAAGGATTGAGAAAACAAGATTGAATGGATTGAGAAGAAAGATTGACAGGAACGAAATTACATCTGAGTTCTTTCAATCTACTTCAATCTATTCAATCCCATCAATCTCTTCAATCTTATTCAATACTTTCAATCTGCATAAATCTGAATATAAATAAATTAATTAAATATAAAAATATGGATATACAATTTAGAACAACTCCCGCTTTAGAGGATGCAAAAAAAATAAGGGAAATTATCGAATCTTCCGGCTTTTTTCATGATCATGAAATTGTAGTAGCAGTAGAATTATTAATTGAGCGCCTTGAAGAAGGAGAAAATGGACATTATCAGTTTATTTTTGCCGAAATTGATGGAGTTACAGCCGGTTATGCATGTTATGGATTTATTTCCTGCACAAAATCGAGTTACGATTTATATTGGCTTGCAACTCATAACGATTTCAGAGGAAAAGGAATTGGTAAAAAAATTCTGAATGAAATGTACAAACATATTAAATCATTAGGCGGTACTGCAGTTTATGCCGAAACTTCGGAAAGAGAACAATATTTGCCAACAAGAAAGTTTTATGAAAGCTGTGGTTATTTAAAAGAAGCTGTTTTAAAAGATTTTTACGATATTGGCGACAGTAAAGCAGTATTTGTGATTAATGTTTAAATATTAGAGAAAAATTTAAAGTTGTATATAATTTACAATCAAAATATCTAATCTTTTTCACCTCTATAAAAGTTGCATTTATTAGTTGAATTTATTAGTTGAATTTAGGTTAATTAAAAGTAAAGGTAACTATTCAGTATGCGTAAAAATTGTCACGCAAAGTTCGCAATTCACCCCGTTAGATAATTGCTCTTTAATATAGTTCACTCTTTTTTTTAACTATCTCACGGGGTGAACCCCGTTATATAATTCCTATAGAAAAATGATTGCAGAATTTTCCTAACTATTTGATTTTAATGCCTACAATACAAATATCGTCTGTTTGCGTGTTGTACCCCTTCCATTCCAAAAATGTAGTATGCAATATTTCTTTTTGTTCGGGTATTGGTTTATCGCTGATTTCAATTAGAATATCTTTGAAGTGATTTGTTCCGATTTTTTTATTATTCAGACCCCCGAATTGGTCAATATAACCGTCGGAGAAGAGGTAAATTGTATCATTAGGCATAATTTCTATTTCATGATTATCAAAAAATAAATTATTACCCTTATAACAATGTCCGATAGGAATTTTATTACCCGGTAAAACAATAATTTCTTTATTTCTTACAAGAAACAAAGAATTATTTGCTCCGCTGAACTGAAGTTTCTTTGTTTCGAAATTAATAATACTGTAAGCAATGTCCATCCCATCTTTCATTAAGCACTCACCCTCCGAAGAGTGTAAATATTTTATCAGCTTATTCCTTAAAAGCAATAAAAACTCATCAGTTGATAAAGTAAATATATTATTTTCAAGACTGTTAATTATTGAAATACCAAGAATGCTTATCAATGCTCCAGGAATACCATGTCCGGTACAGTCGCCTACTGTTAAGAATAATTTATCCGGTGTTTGTTTAAACCAATAAAAATCACCGCCAATAACATCTTTGGGTATATTTAAAATGAAATTATCATACCTTTCCGATTCGAGATTCTTTATTAATGGCAAAACAGCATTCTGTATGTTTTCAGCATAACGAATACTCGCATCTATTTGCTCTTTCTGCTTTTCAATTTTTAATTTTTGCTCCGAAATCTCACTAATATCATTTAATATTACGATAACCATACCTTTATTTTCGTGTTCAATAAATCTTGTTGAAAACTCCAGATGTTTTCTTGTTTTCACTGAATCATTGGTATAAAAGTCTCTTGTAAGTTTTTGTTTATAAATCGGTTCCATGGATGTAAAAGATCCAATTGTTGTATTTCTTAATATACAACCCGGACACTTTGATGTGCCTCCGCATTGTTTTCCTTCTTCAACCGAGTGAGCGCAACCAATTACATCTCCAACTAATTTGTATATTATTTCGTTATTAGATACATAAGAAAACACTGTTTCTAAACTTTTATTAAATGCTTGTATTTCAAAATTATTATCCAAAAGAAAAATAGCTGATGGGATGCAATCAACAATATTCTTCATAAATTCTTTTGAATCCCGCAATTCTATAATATTATCATCAAATAATACATTGTTTGTATTCATAATACTTAAATTTTATTGTGAAAAACAAACATACACATGGTCTTAGTTTATTGTATGAGTATTTTAACCTGATATTTTCAGTGAAAACACCCTTTTTTACTCTAAAAAGTATTAATAACTCGACAATCTCCTTTAACATTCAGGTTCATTACTAAACATCCTGAAAAATCAGTTTTTTTAATTTTCAATATTGCTTAAATTTATTTTTGAATAAATTTAAACAGAATACCTTGGTACGGGAAAATATATCCACCGCAAAATTGCATTTGGGCGGGCAATTGTTGCTCGTCCAAATGCAATTTTGCTATGCGGGCAGGGTAGTCAATAAGTACGATAGTGAATAACAGCGGGAACTGTCGCTAAAATCTGGATTTCTAAAAAATATTTATAAGTAGTGTCTGTCCATAATGTCCGATTTTTGCGTTATTCTCGTATTAAAAAACAGTCATTTACTACAGTAAACTCCTGATTTTTTAATACTTCGAA
>MENF01000008.1 GCA_001769035.1 Bacteroidetes bacterium GWA2_32_17 | reverse complement strand
TCGAACAATGGGTTAATACTGCTCCGATGTATAATTCAATATATGCTTTATGGCCCGGTTTGGCAAAGGTTATTGGTACTTCGGACGGGCATATTTTAACTGAAAAAATTATTACCATGGACGCTTTTTTTATTGTGGCATTTCAGGTAATTATAAGCAGCTTTGTTATACGTTTCAAACCATTGTCTTCGATGATTATGGGAATATTTATTAATTCCATCGGACTTGCTCTGATGGTTATTACACGTAACCCGTTTTTTGTTATTAGTTCCATTTTTGTTTTTTCTATCGGCGAAATGACCTTTTCTCCAAAAATCCTTGAATATATTGGTAGAATTGCTCCCAAAGACAAAGCCGCATTATACATGGGAACTCAGTTTTTGCCCATAGCACTAGGTAATTTTATTGGAGGGTTTATTTCGGGTGGCGTTTACCTGAAACTTTCCGATAAATTTGAAATGATTAAACAAATGTTACCCCAGCTACGGTTCGAAAAACTTTCGAACGAGCAGTTATTCGATTCTGCAACAAAAATTCTAAATACCGATAAAGCAGGGCTTACCGATTTGTTATGGAACACCTATCATCCATATATGTTTGGCGGAGTTCTAATGGGAATTGGAGCATTAACAGTAATACTGCTTTATGTTTATAACAGGAAATGGATGTAATTATTTTGCACGGTACAACTTGTGTTTTAAAATTCCGATTTGATTTAATTCATAAAAAATATTTTTTTATCTTGTTTAATTGCTTTATGTTTGATTGAATTTTTTTATAGGTAGAAAACATTAAATTTGTATTTTAAATTATAGATGAATATAAAATAATGAAATCCATTTTCGATATACATAAAAGACTTGGAATTAATCTCGAAAACGGATTATTTATAATAAAAAACACACATATATCGTCTAATACAAAATTTTTAGATTTATACGATGGTGATGAATTAAATTATAAGTCAAACTTTAAAGTAGAATATACATTAAAGAAACTAAACCCTCATTCTTTTTTTCTATTCAATAATGAACCTCTTTTGTTGTTTTTTGATTACGCAAAGCAAATAGATAAGGAAACATTAGAAAAGTTATCAAGAGACGTTTGGAACTTTAATAAATCTGCCCTTGTTTTTGTTAATACTCCAAATGAATTAAATATTTATAATGGATTTCATTACAAAAAATCTGGTTTGTTACAAGTTTTAGAAACAATTAAAACTATAAAAGATGAACAAAAACTTGATAATTATTCTTATTGGAAAATAGTAAATTCAGAACTTTGGTATGCTAAAGATGAAGTATTTAAAAAAAACACAAGAGTTGACACTAAACTTCTTGAAAATATTAAAATAGCACGAGAAATTTTAATTAATAAAGTAGAAAATCCTTTAATTGATAAACATGCAAATAGGATTATAGGGAGACTCATTTTCATACGATATTTAATTGACAGAAAAGTAAATTTTGATTATATAGGGGAAGGAAAAGAATTACTAACAAAGGAAGAACTACCTAAACTTATTTTACAAAAAGATAATTTATTTAATTTTTTTGAATATTTATTAGAAAAATTTAAAGGTGATATTTTACCCTTAAATGGTGAAAGGGATGTAGTTCAAACAAGTCATTTAGCAATATTGTCAAATTTATTTAAAGGCGATGATATAAAGACTCACCAAGGAAGTTTATTCAATGTTTTCGATTTTGATTTTATTCCCATAGAATTAATTAGCAATATCTATGAAACTTTTCTAGGCAAAAAACAAGATACCGACAAAGCTTTTTATACTCCACCATTTTTGGTTGATTATGTTTTGTCACAAACGGTAAAACCGTTTATTTCAGAACAAATAAAACCCAACAAAATATCATGCAAAACAGTTGATTTTACATGTGGTAGTGGCATCTTCCTCTGTGAAACACTTCGTACAATTATAAGCAGATATATAGAACTTGCAAATCCAGATAAATCATCCAAAAAGTTTAAGGAAAAAATAAAACAATTGTTAACTGAAAATATCTACGGAAATGATGTGAATCAAGAAGCAATTGAAATAGCAAAATTTTCATTGTTTATTACCTTGTTAGATTATTTTGAAAATCCAAAAGATATTGAGGGTTTTGAGTTTCCTTCTATATCCGGTAATTTTTATGACCGTGATGTTTTTAGTGATGAATTAAATGATATATTCGGAAATAAAAAATTAATTGAACCAGATTTTATTATAGGTAATCCGCCCTGGGGTAAACTTGAAAAAAGTAGCAGGTATTTAGAATATTGTATAGAACGGGCAAAAAAGGAAACAAAAGAAAAAAAAGAACTTTTGGTAAGTGAAAATAAAAACTTAGGTGATTTTAAACCTGTGAAAATTGAGATAAGTAATAAAGAATTTGCACAGGCATTTCTATTGCGTTTATCAGATTTTTCTGCAACAAAAACTGTTTGCCATATAATTATTACCAGTAAGTTATTATATAACCTTCAAGCTGTTAATTACAGAAATTATTTTTTGAATAATTTTTTAATTAATGATGTTCTCGAAATATCATCTGTACGTCATCAAATATTTACAAATGCAGTTGGTCCTGCTGCAATAATAAAATATAAATATGCATTCGGAGGAAATACAAAGGAAAATATTATTGATTATGTATCATTAAAACCGAACCCTTATTTTGCAATTTTTAAATCAATACTTATTGAAAAATATGATTATAAAGAAATAATCCAAAATGAATTAATTGAAAATGATTGGTTGTGGAAAGTTTTAGTTTATGGACATATTTTGGATTATAAATTTATTAAAAGATTGAGGGATAAAAAAGAATTTCCTTTAAATTTTGAAGATATTTTTACTAAACCTAAAAAAAATAGATTAAAAACTGATTTAATTTGGGGTAGTGAAGGTGCACAAGTTGGTAATAAAAAAAATAGTGCAAAACATTTATTAAATAAACTATATATCCAAACTAATAGTAGAATTACTAAAAGAGAAAGTGATTTACAAAGATTCTATATTAACTTCAATTATAATAGTGTGTGGACTGAAAAAAAAGTTGAAAGAGCTTGTAATCCTGAAATTTTTAAATCTCCTTTTCTTGCTATGAAAAGTGGGTTAACTCAAGACTTTAAATTTGTAGCATCAATATCAAATATTAATGCAGTATTTACAAAGTCAATTTATGCAATAAAATCTTATAATGAAAATTCAATATTAAGAAATTTATTAGGATTAATTAATTCTGAATTACTATCATATTTTATATTACAGACAGGTTCTTCTACAGGTGTTGAAAGAGAACAAATTTTTGACAGCGAATTATATACTTTTCCTTTAATATTAATTAATACAATAAACGGAAAAGTTAATAATCTGATAAAATTGAAACGTTTAATTGAAATTCATAAATATAGTTTCCCTGTTAGTAATATAAAAATAAATGAATATCAACAACTTTTTAATAAAAAGGAAGTAGAATTAAATCAATATATATATGAACTTTACAATCTTTCTAAAACAGAATTAGATTTAATTGATTATACTCAAAAAATCACTATTCCTATTCTTCAAGCAAAAAATAAACCTTTTAAAAATATACGTGATGATATTAATTTATACAGACCATACAAAAAAGTAGAAGAAAATGAAATAACAGATTATATAAATATTTTTAAAGAACATTTTTCAACATTTCATAATGGAGGTGAAAAGGGCTATATTAATACACGCATATTTCAATCAGAAAATATTTTAGCAATAGAATTTTATATTGAAAAAAAACAACATAAGGATAAAAGGATTAATGAATCAAATAATAATGAATTAGAAATTCTTGCAAGTCTTGGATTTCAAAAAATAAGTAATGAGCTTTTTATACAAAAAGATGTTAAAATATTAAAAAGCAAATCTTTTTCAGTATTGAAATTAAATCAATATAAATATTGGCATAAAGCTATTGCGAGATTTGATGCTATTGAATTTACAGAAGCAATGCTTAAATCTCAATTAACTTCGAAATAATGGGAAAGATTGAAGGAGTTATTATAAAAGAAAATTGGGTTTATGATGAATTATATTTAATTTTACAAGATGCCTATAGGGTAATTTATATTTCATATCAAAATTTAATACCTGAAAAACGTAAAAATAAATATATAAATATAAAAGGATTTCAATTAGAAAATTACATAACAAATGATTTGGTAAAATATATGATTAATATTCCAAAGCATTTTGATTATAGAATACAAAAGCAACAAGAAGATATTGAAACTAACTCAAAAATAGATATTGCAGTTTTATATTCACTTACTTTTGGAGATAATACTTGTGATTTAAAAATTGAATGTAAAAGATTAGACAATTTAAATTATTTTATAACAGATGGTATTGAAGGATTTAAAACTAATAAATACGCAGAAAAACTTAAAATTGCAGGATTTCTTGCATATAATATTTCGAACACTTTAACTGAAAATATAGAATTATTAAATTCCAAAATCAAAAAGAAAATATCTGATAATGAAGTTTTAAAAGAATTTAGTATTATTGAAGATTATACACAAACCTACAAATCAAATCATAAAAGAGTGTCAAATTCAAATATTGATATTTATACTATGGCATTGAATTTTAAAGATGTGATTAGCAATTAAATTAATTGTAATATAAATTCTACGTATTCTAAAAAAATTTAACACCGCCCAACATTACCCCAAATCCCCCCAATTCTTCCCCCCTTCCACATCCAATTTTTTTATTTTTAAATTCGTTGTATCTTTACCCCATTAAATTTATAGACTATTGAGTAATAAACCTGAAAATATTACACCCATTTTCGCTCAAATGCTTACGCGAAGCGATAAAGAAAAATTACTTTCGCAACATAGTGCATGTTTTTGGTTTACAGGATTATCTGGAAGCGGTAAAAGCACACTTGCAATTGAATTAGAAAAAGAACTTCACAAAAAAGGTTATCTTATTAAACTTTTAGATGGCGACAATGTTCGCACGGGAATTAATAAAAATCTCGGTTTTTCTGAAACCGACCGTAACGAAAACATACGCCGTATTGCCGAAATAAATAAACTTTTTATCGAAACAGGAGTTATTACAATAAGCTCTTTTGTAAGTCCAACAAACAGTTTACGCAATTTAGCAAGAGAAATTATTGGCAACTCAAATTTTTATCTTGTTTATATAAACACTTCGCTTAACGTATGCGAAACTCGCGATGTTAAAGGGCTATATTCAAAAGCACGTAAAGGCGAAATTCCCGATTTTACTGGCATTTCGGCACCTTTCGAAGAACCTGAAAAAGCATTTTTAGAAATTAACACATCAGAAAAAAGTATTTCAGAATGTGTTAACATATTAATCAAAAACATTTTACCAATTATAAAAAAAATAAATTAAAAATTAAAAGCTTTGCCACAAATTATACTGAATACACTGAAAAAAGAGTTTTATAATTTTACTACAAAAGGAAATAATTTGAGTTTTGCATATTTTTCCCTCTATTTTGGAGATAGCTTGTCCCGCCCTTGCGGGAGATTAAGGGTGTGGTCATAAAGAAAAAAAACTCAAATCATGACATTTCAAAGTATAAAAATAAATTCTGCGATAATCTGTGAAATCTGTGGCAAAAAATAATACTAATAAATATATAATCAGTTATTGATGAAAAATTATAAAATTACCCATTTACGCGAACTCGAAAACGAATCAATTTATGTAATTCGCGAAGTTGTTGCTCAGTTCGAAAAACCGACCATGCTTTTTTCGGGAGGTAAAGATTCAATAATAATGTTTCACCTTGCCCGTAAGGCATTTTGGCCAGCAAAAGTTCCATTTCCTTTACTTCATATTGATACAGGACATAACTTTCAGGAAACTCTCGACTATCGCGATGGGCTTATGAAAGAAACTGGTACAACCTGCATCGTTAGTTTAGTTCAGGATTCAATTGACAGTGGCAGAGTTGTTGAAGAAACCGGAGTAAACGCAAGTCGTAACAAATTACAAACAGTTACATTACTCGATGCCATCGAAAAAAATAAATTCGATTGTGCAATGGGAGGTGGCAGAAGAGACGAAGAAAAAGCCCGTGCCAAAGAACGTTTTTTCTCGCACCGCGATGAATTTGGACAGTGGGACCCAAAAAATCAACGCCCCGAACTTTGGAATATTTTTAATGGCAAAAAACGCATTGGCGAACATTTCAGAGTTTTTCCAATAAGCAATTGGACCGAAATGGATGTTTGGCAGTACATATTGTTAGAAAACATTCCTATACCAAATTTATATTTTAATCACAAACGCAAAGTGTTTAACCGCGATGGCGTTTGGCTTGCTTATGCTCCATTTATGCAACTTAAACCGAACGAAAAAGTTGAAGAAAAAGATGTTCGTTGCCGTACCATTGGCGACATAACATGCACAGGGGTAACGCTTTCGAAGGCATCTACATTAGAAGAAATAATTAAAGAAATTGCTGCTACACGAATTACCGAAAGAGGCGGACGTGCCGACGATAAACGAAGCGAAACCGCAATGGAAGATAGAAAAAAAGAAGGTTATTTTTAATTTAGGATTTTTGTCATATTGAGCGAAGTCGAAATATGACATTTCAAAATCACGATTTATAACGAAGTAAAAATGTCAATAGTAAATGAGAATTAATTTTAGTTTTTTCAGCATCAATTAAAACTCTAAAATCAAAAAATATTTAATCTTAAATAAATCCTAAATCCTTAATCGTAAAATGAATAAAGAAGAATTAAAAAATAGAACTAAAAAGTTTGCTGTAAGGGTGTTTAAATTTCTATTATCTATTGAGAAATGTAAAGAAATGGAAGTAATTAATTTCCAACTTTTAAAATCATCTTCATCTGTTGCTGCAAATTATCGGGCAGCGTGCAGAGGAAAATCTTCAGCAGATTTTTTAAATAAACTAAAAGTAGTTGATGAAGAAGCCGACGAAAGTTTATTTTGGCTTGAATTTATTGAAGAATTAAAAATAAAATGCGACCTTATTGAATTAAAAGCATTAATGATTGAAGCTAATGAATTGGTTTCAATTTTCTCAGCATCAATTAAAACTCTAAAATCAAAAAATATTTAATCTTAAATAAATCCTTAATCATAAATCCTAAATCCTTAATAATAATATGGAAGAACAAAAATTCGACGGATATTTAAACATGGAACTTCTGCGCTTTACAACAGCAGGTAGTGTTGACGACGGAAAAAGTACACTAATTGGACGGTTGTTATATGACAGTAAAGCTATTTTCGAAGACCAAATGGAAGCTATCGAAAGAGCCAGTTTGGGAAGAGGTGAAGAACGTGTTAATTTAGCTTTGTTAACTGATGGTTTACGTGCCGAACGCGAACAAGGAATTACAATTGACGTTGCTTACCGATATTTTGCAACACCACGCAGAAAATTTATTATTGCCGACACTCCAGGGCACATTCAATATACCAGAAATATGGTTACCGGTGCCTCTACAGCAAATCTGGCAATTATTTTAATTGATGCACGTAACGGAGTTGCTGAACAAACTATACGACATTCATTTATTGCAAGTTTGTTACAAATTCCGCATGTTATTGTTTGCATTAACAAAATGGATTTGGTGGATTACAGCCTTGAACGGTTTCAGGAAATAACAAGCCGGTATTTAGAATTTGCAGGGAAATTTGATATTCAGGATATTCGTTTTGTCCCAATTTCTGCTTTAAATGGAGATAATGTTGTAACACGTAGCAAAACAATGGAATGGTACGATGGTCCAACATTAATGTGGCTACTCGACACAATTTATATTGGCAGCGACCAGAATTTATTAGATGCGCGTTTCCCTGTACAAAATGTGATTAGACCTCAAAACGACAAATATCACGATTATCGCGGATATGCAGGCCGTATTGCAAGTGGCATTTTTCGTAAAGGCGATACTGTAAAGATTTTGCCAAGTGGATTTATTACAAAAATCAAATCAATAGACGTTTTTGAAAAATCATTAGATTTAGCTATTGCATCTCAATCGGTTACAATGACATTGGAAGATGATGTTGATATTAGCCGTGGCGATATGATTGTTCGCGAAAACAATGTGCCGAATGTTAGTCAGGATATTGATATGATGTTTTGCTGGTTAAACTCAAAACCTTTACAAATAAAAGGAAAATATATTCTTCGTCATACTTCAAGCGAAGTAAAATGTATTGTGAACGATGTTAGATATAAAATAAATATCAATAACCTTGAACGAAATACTCTTGACAAAAGTATAACAATGAACGAAATTGGCAGAATAACACTTCACACACAAAAACCTGTTTTTGCCGATTCGTACCGAAAGAACAGAATTACAGGTTCTGCAATTTTAGTTGACGAAACCACCAATGAAACAATTTGTGCTGGAATGTTCGTATAATTCAGATTGCCCTAATCCAAAAGTTTTCGGAACATAGCTTTCGATTTGTTAAAATGCAAGGCAATAAGACAAACTCTTTAGTGTTTGTTCGCTATGTCATTTTTACTTGCCTATAACGTCAGTCTGTCCAAAAACCCATTTTTTATAAAATTTTAATCAAATGTAAGACGATTAAGCGAACAAAAAATATTTTTCATAGAACTTTGCTAAAATAATATGAAAAATAAAATGTCTTATTTTTGAGCTTATGTGCTTAACAAATATCAAAATAAAAGAAGCAAGTATTTGTTTTCTGTTGACTCCAAATATGTATTTCATAAATCAATTTATTTATGCTGTAAAGATAATTGAAAACCAAACAAATATCAAATAAAAATACAGTTATTTGTCTGATTATTAACAACTTATCTAAATTTGTTAATAAGCATGTTTTTAGACAGTCTGACGTTTGAAGCTACCCAACACCGTGCATTTTCTTGCAAGCTGTGTCAAACCGCTAAGAAGTTTATTTTTGTCTGTCAGCATTGTTGTTGAGTAACTCTACTTTAGATATTTTTCGATTTTAATTCTCAGCCAATTTAATGCAAGCAATACTGCTGCAAAACCCACTTCATCAATATTTCCTGCATGCGCATCTGCTTTCCTATTTACATTTATGATTCGCATATAAATATCAAATAATTCTTTTCCATTAAATATATTTTTATAATCTTCCCAATTTTGATTAATATGTTGTCTAATATCTTCAAAGTAGAGTTCATTATCTCCATTAAAAAGTTCGTCAATATTAAGTGCTCTTAGATTATCTTTTCTATTTCCATTGCTTGGAATGACTTTTAAAAATTCTTCTCTTGCTGTAACTCCGTATTTTGATTTAAGAATTAATTTGACCATTTGTCTTAACATTTCTTCTATATTATTTCTTTGAGATGATATTTCACTTCTTTTATCTTGAATATTGTTTATATTTTTTGCGATTACAGAATGTTCTTTGATAAAATCAGATACTGAATTTATTTTTATGTAAAATTTACCAGCATATTTTTCTATTAGGTTGTAACCTAAAAGATGTTCAATTGCATGTGAAGAAGCGTTGCTGGATTCTTTTAAGAAATTAGCATAGTCATTCAGCGTTAACGATTCTAAATATTTGTATTCTTCAGGATACCAATCACGCAAAACCTGAAGAATTAATTCATCGTAATCTTTCAGGTTTCTTGCGAATAAATCTTTTTTTGATTGATAAAATAAACCAACAACTTTTTGAGGTCTTTGGGTATTAATATTTTTATGAATCAAGCTACAAACTTGTCTAATCAAAAATGGATGTCCTCCGTAATCATCTTTCAAGTAAGTATAAATATCTTCGTCAAATGATAACCCCATATAATTCGCAATTGTAGATACCATTTGTTTTATTTTCTCCTTGTCAAAAAGAGGCAAATAAATAGGTGTTAACCACCGATAAATCGGATTATCTGTTGAATTTATTTGCGATACTTCAATCAAAGAAGGATTTGTTCCTGCTATTAACATTGAAAAAAGATGTGGATATTGTTGCGAAACTGACCTAATTGCTTGCCAAAAGGAAAGAAAATCGTCTCCATTTCTCCAGTGTGATTTTGATGCAGTCCTATAAGAAATTTTGTCTATTTCATCAAGAATAATGAGTATCCTTTTTTTGCCCAGAGTTTCATATAATTTTTGCAAGTATTCTTTGAATTTAATAGAAGCATTTTGTGGAGTGAAGGTTTCTTTACTGTAAGGAATATTAATGTTCTCTTTTTCTATTATTTTTTCATTTACGATTTGAATAATTAATTCTAATGCCTCATACCATCGTCTTTCTTGAAATGAGGGATCTTCACAAGTCAAATAGAAACCATAATCCTGATTTATGTTAAGGTGTCTAAGTAATGCAAATAGAACAGATGTTTTTCCAATTTTACGAAGCCCAAAGAGTCCACTTTGTTGTCCGTTTGTGTATCTTAAATAAAGTTCCTTTATTATTTCTTCTCTTCCAAAAAAATATGTTTCATTAGTCAAAGGAGATTCAAACGCAAATAAATCTCTGCCAAAAAACTGCTCCCTTAACCTATCCCAAATATTTTGATTGGAAGTTATAATTTCATTATAAGCATAAGGAATGATGATTCTTGTTTCTGGATTTTTCTTAATCAAATCAGAAATTTTCGCAATTATATTGTTGTCTCTGCTAATAAGAATAAATTTTCTTGTGTCTAATCTGTTTCTATACTCAAATAATATTTTATCAACAAAGTCAAGGACTCTATCATTAAATACTACTGAGTTTAACATTATCACTAAAATCTCATTGCCTATTAAGAATTTTTCTTTTAAAGTTAAAGATGGTTTTGCAAAAACAAATGCATATCGCTCACATTTGAAATCCTGACTTTTAGCAAAAGAAATAAACCAATCACTTGCAAATTTATTGACAATTGATTGTTCGTTCTCATCAAATCCAGCGTATGTCAAATTAATTTTGGGTGCGATTCCGTGTATCATTTTTAATTTTTATTTAATGTTAATAATCATCAATTTGATATTTGCATTGTTGTTGTTTAGGGTTCTGACTAACGTTTTTATAATTACCAGTAAATTAATTAGTTGCAATTCCTAAATCTTCATTAGTTAATGCAAATTTATCGATTTGTTTTTTAATTCTTTTAACAATTCCGAGTTTTCTTTTTTGGTCTAAAAATAAATAATTAATTTGATATGTTGTATTTCGTTAGCTTATAAAGTCAATAGTTTTGGGTATAGGGGGGATTACCGCTAACGTCAGTCCGTCTAAAAACCTATTCTTTAAAATTTTAATCAAATATAAGGCGATTAAACGAGAGAAAAAAATAATTTTTAGTGACCGTTGGTAAAATATAAGAAAAATAAAATGTCATATTTTTGAGTTTATGGACTTAACAAAAGTCAAAATAAAAGAGGCAAGCATTTATTTTTCTGTCGGCTCCAAATATGTATTTCATAAATCAATTTATTTATGATTAAAGATAATTGAAAAACAATCGTTTATCAAATAAAAGTTTTCGGAACATAGCTTTCGAAGCTGTTAAAAGTTTATGGTTTGTAGTTCATTGTTTTACAACACACTAAAAACTCCAAACTAAGTATTGTGTATGAATTAATATCCTAAAAATAGGACGCAGACACCGCTTTGCGGGGTACGCAGATAAGCCCCCGCATAGCGGGGCAAAATCATATTTAATCATAATAATCAGCGTCATCTACGTTCTGTTTTTATTTCATACATGATCCTAATAACCTGAAACCAAGAGTTATCGGATATTTATTACAAATGTTTTTTGCGACACTTCGACAAACTCAGTGCATCGCTTTGCTTGACAATTTAAATTTTGAGTAAGGTAAGTAAGATTTTCAAAATAACTTCCCCCAAAAGCACTTTATTAATTGAGGCA
>MENF01000007.1 GCA_001769035.1 Bacteroidetes bacterium GWA2_32_17 | reverse complement strand
GGCAACTTGACAATTTTAACAAATTGTAAACTTTTTAGCGGTTTGACACCGACTGCGGCTAAATGCCCAGCTTTTCCAAGCGCCAAACGTTAACAACAAGGCGAGGAAAGACAGCGGCTATGACTGACAAAATGGTTTGAGAATGAAAAACGAATGACAATGAAAGACAAAAGATTTACCCCGTTGGATAAAAATGAGGGTAAATATTACATTGGAAAATTAAATATCCTACGGGGTTTAGTTTTTCCCAACGCTCAAAAAAGAAAAAATTATTTTAGGAATTATTGAAGAATAAATCGTATTTTTGTCTTTGAATTTAATTAAAGTATTAATTATAACTTAAAATGAATGAAAAGGAATTCTTTATCTATCTTGGCAATAGATACAGTGATAAAATAAGATTTCATTTTAAAAAAGAAAAAGGCAAGATATTGGATTTATTAGTACAATACGAATCAATAATAAATGAAAAGTGGGTTGCAATAGTAAGATATGATTGTGCACATGGTTTTTTTCACCGAGATATCTTGCACCCGAAAGGTGATAAAGAAAAAAAAGTTATTGATGTACCTGATTTAAAATATGGATTCAAATTTGCAAAACAGGACATGGAAGATAGATGGGAATGGTACAAAGAACAATATTTAATAAAAATGACAAATGACAAATAAAGAACAAATAAAAAGGGACATAGCTGTCGCATTTGATTTTGTGGAACAAATAATCGACAATCCGGAAATTCTTGATAAAATACCGGATGGTGCAGCTATAACATTTTTAGATACAGAAAATGCAAAAACTGAAAGAAAGAAAGACAAAAATACAATTAAAAAATACGTTAAAGTAAAACGACATTTCGAAGTATTATAATCAATAGGGGACTTCTAAAAATTACTCACAATATTTTTATTTTTAAATGAGTTCGTGAGAACGCTTCGCTAAGTTCATTTTTTTTTAATTAGGAATATCGATTAACGAATTTTGATTTTAGAAGTAGCTAAAATTCAACTATCTAAAATCGGTGTTCCTTGTTCTTAAATTATTTTTTCTAATTTATAGATATGCCCTTAAATGTATAGCTTACGGCGGCATAGTTCAACTTAATTTGAACCTCAATTTCTTTCTGCCTTTTATTAATTTGTAGTTTAAAAATATTTTTCTACCTTTACTGTAATTTTTGTTGAAACTGAGGATAAAATCCTAATATGTTATGGGCAAGTTAATAAAATAGCTATTTCCAAAGCCAAACAAACAAAAAAACGACAAAGACTTTCTTTAACAAAATAAAAGTTGACAAATTAACATATTTAAAACAGGACTATTATGAAAAGTTGTATTTTTAGAAAAATAAATTTTAATTAACATGAAAACAAGAAGTGCAATTTTTATTCCTTTGCTATTTGTTTCAATATCAATTTCAATGTATGGTCAAAATTCAAAAAGCAAAATACCAATAAAGACAGTGACAACTAAAGCTGAAATTGATTGACTTGCTGAAAAATATATAAATAGCTCTACCGTAACCTTATATACTTCTCATGGTGAGCTAAATGGCGATGTCGAAATTGAAAATAATCCAGATGGAAAACCTCAATTAATCAGAATTACTGGTATTTCAAGCAATAAAGAGGCGATTGAAGAATTTCTCGCTGATCTTATTTCTCAAAAAAAGAAACAAGGTTATAAAAATACCAGTAACAACATGATAGATGACGATTTTTTCCTTATGGGATATGATTGGGATAATTACAATAATACTAAAACATTTAAAAAAGGGTCAATGTATTTTATTGCTAAAGGTGGTTATACACTCGATAGAAATTTTTCATTGGATGAAAACTGGTATCATTTTTCTATTGAAACAGGTGATAATAGTAGAAAGGGTGGAAAAAATGCTGAAAAATTTAATTTTTAAAACAAAATAATATTTCAATTAAAAAGAGAAACAATAAAAAAACAAATAATAATTAACAACTTGTAATAATATGAAAAAAATAATCATGTTAATTTTAATTTTACTTTTCACAAAAGCATTAATCGCTCAATGTAATTGTGAGAAAATAAAAAGAGATGATGGTGCAATTATTAATATGTGTCCTTCACTTCCAGTAGCATCTGACAAGACAACAGAAATTGGATTAGCTGCAGCTTCAAATGGCGGTGAGAGTTTTTTAACAATTACTATTCGTTTCAACAATGTTGCAATTAATGTAAAAAGTAAAATTACAATAAGACTAGTTGACAATAATTTATTTTCCTTAGAAATAATAAATAGTGGTCTCTCATATATTGGAAATAGTCAAGTTACACAAGCTGTTTTTTCATTGACAGAATCTAATATAGATTTGTTAAAGAAATCAAATTTAAAAACAATCTCATTTACAATGGAAGATAATCTTCTTCATACATATGGCATTATTGCAAATGCGGATATAATTAAAAAACAGTTATTCTGTTTATAATCTAATATATGCCGAATGACTTTGACAATTACAAAAATAACCTACCCATAACACTATGTTAGAATTTAGCAGGCGGATATGTGCAATTTGACAACTTTTACAATATATATAATTCTTAACGGTTTGAAAATAACTGCAAGGAAAT
This sequence comes from Bacteroidetes bacterium GWA2_32_17, assembly GCA_001769035.1. Lineage (GTDB taxonomy): Bacteria > Bacteroidota > Bacteroidia > Bacteroidales > GWA2-32-17 > GWA2-32-17. Next base: position 23,017 of record MENF01000007.1, on the reverse strand, counting down.
GCCCGCCAAATTCAACCGCAAACCGTGTGTGCCTTGAATTAAGAAGACAATAAAGTTCTTTGAGAATGCTGTACAAAAGATGGAAGGCTCTAATGATAGTCATGTAAGAGTGTGGAGGTCGAGCGAACTGACTGGCTGACCTTACAGACAGGAAATAGGGAAATGGACTTCCGCAGACGACTTTCAGGAGTAGTTTGCAAACCACCTTATGCTGCATTGAGCGGAAACTCTTTTTGTGGTGAACGATAAGGAAAAGCGAGGGCTTGACTCTTGCAGGTGAGTATTGTCGAGCTGAATAGAGTGAACCAGCGACTGAAGCCTCGTAAGCGGCAAAAGAAAATGTTAAAATCGGACAGTTACGGTTGTGTCCGTTACAAAGTGTAACAGAAACCCTGATTACTGGTTACATAACATTCGGGGTAAAGCTGGCAGGAAGGCAATACAGGCTTTTGTATGGAACAAGGGAAGTCGCTATTGTTCTGTTAACCGAACAGGGAAGCAGACGTACAGGGATAGTACGAGATAGCGGTGGCGGACTAAGTCGTAGTAGCGATGAAGTTACCGAAAGATAACAGAGCAAAGGGCTTAGCCTGTTTAGTTTCAAAATAAACAACAACCAGAAACGGAATGATTGATTACTACGAAACAAAATCACAGCCAATTACCAATTGGGAATTGGTGTATCCATAATGTTTTATTACATTTGTGATTAAACAGGAAGAGCCGTATGAAGTGAGAGCTTCACGTACGGTTCTGTGAGAACGCAAGGGTGAAATTCCCTTGCGTGACTCGACTAGCGTTCAATTTTATAAAAAGCAAGGGAATGTCCTTATACAGTAGAAAACCCCACTAACCAATTACTTTATAATTCCGTTATTTTTTTAATATTAACAATGTAATATTTTCGACATGCTGTGTATGGGGAAACATATCAACTGGTTGAATTAAAGACACATTATAAAATTCGCTCATCATTTGAATATCGCGGGCCTGAGTAGCCGGATTGCAACTTACATAAACAATTTTTGGTGGTAGTATTTTTAGTATTGTTTCAATAACTTCTTTATGAATTCCGCTTCGTGGTGGGTCAATAATAATTACATCAGGTTTCCCATTTTGTTGAATAAAAGTTTGGGATAAAATTTCTTTTACGTCTCCTGCAAAAAAAGTAGCATTTGTAATTTCATTCAATATTGCATTTTCACGTGCGTCGTTAACAGCATCTTCAACAAACTCAATTCCAATTACTTTTTTAGCTTGTTTTGATAAAAACAGTCCGATAGTGCCTGTTCCTGAATAAAGGTCGTAAACAATTTCGTTTCCAGTTAAGCCAGAAAATTCGAGAACTTTGTTATACAAAACGCATGCCTGTTTTGAGTTTGTTTGAAAAAATGATTTAGGACTTATTTTAAATTTTAATCCATTCAAATTTTCAATTAAATAACCGGCACCTTTATATAAAATTGGCGAAATTCCATCTAAGCTATCGTTATGTTTTGGGTTTATTGCAAAATATAACGAAGTTATTTTTGGAAATTTTTCAGAAATATGCGAAAGGATTTTTTCTTGCCAAATGTTATTTTCGCAAAACAAACAAATAACTACCATCACTTGTTCATCTAAAGTATTCCTGATTATTACATTGCGAACATAACCTTCGTGTGCCCTTAAATCGAAAAATGGAATTAAATTTTGTTTGCAAAATTCGGCAACAGATTTTCTTATTTCGTTAGATGGTTCATTTTGCAAGTAACAAATATCAACATTAAATACTTTATCAAAACGACTTGGGATATGAAACCCTGCACCCCAGTAATCGGTTGGGTTTGGCAATTCCTCTTCGCCTTCGTATAACCAACGTTTATTTGTAAAAGTAAATTCTAATTTATTACGGTACTTTGTTATTTCGTGAGAACCGATAATCGAAAAGGTTTTGTTTACCCGAATTTTTCCAATTCTTTCGAACTGGTCGGTAACTTGTTTTTGCTTGTAAAATAATTGTTTTTCGTAAGGCAGGTTTTGCCATTTACAGCCACCACAAACACCAAAATGTGAACAAAAAGGTTCAATTCGAAAATCAGATTTCTTTTTAAAATTTACAACTTTAGCTTCAAGATAGTTTTTGTTTTTCTTTGTTACAACAACATCAACAATATCACCGGGAACAACAAAAGGAACAAATAAAACTTTATTACTTACACGTGCAATTGCTTTACCTTCGGCAGCAATATCAATAATTTCTATATTTTCTAATATTTGTCGTGTTTTGTTTTTTTTACTCATCTGTTTAAGTTCATTGTTTAAAAATGTTTACCCCGTTGGATATTTGTTTTTATTTTCACTCCGTTGTTCAATGGGATTATCCTACGGGGTGAATTGTTCACTGTTTATTGCATTTGTATATATTGTTAAAAACTCATTCCAAATCATTGCAGTTGCTCCCCAAATTTTAAATCCCTTAATAATAAAACATGGCGAAATATATGTTTTTTCTTTATACTCAAAGTTAAATGAAGAATGGTTTTTTATATTAAAAAAAATATCAATTGGAGTTATAAGGACATCATCTACTTCATTTTTGCTAATTGTTAATTTTGGTTTTTCATTTAAAAACGCAACAAAAGGGTGAACAATAATATTACTTACAGGAATATGTAAAGGTGTAAGTTTACCGACTAATTCAATATTTTTCTCAAAAATTCCAATCTCTTCAAAAGCTTCGCGAACAGCAGTTTTATATAATGTTATATCACCATTCTCGAACATTCCACCTGGAAAAGCCATTTGTCCGCTATGAGGTCCATTATCAGTTGTTCTTTTAATTAAAATAATATGCGGATTATTATTTTCAAAATACAAAGGGATAAGCACAGCACCTGTTTTTGGTGTTTTGGGATTTTTAAATTCTTTGTAGAACAAACGATTACCCGAAGCCATTTCGAGTTGAACCTCTATTCCTGGTAAAGGTTTTTGAAGTTCATTGCGAAGTTGTTCAATAAAATCCATCAAAAATTATTTATGAAAAGTCTTTAAAAAATTCTCAACTTCGGGAACCCCGCCCTGATAAACTAAATAGCCATTATAAGGTTCGCGACGGGTAATTTCGTCGTTAATAGAGGTAAGCATAAGTCGTTTAACTTCTTCGGGGTCATTAGTTTGTCCTAATACCCATCCTAATTTAATATAAGCCGTTTCGGGCAATAAATTTTGAGCTGGAATTATTCCTTTTGCCATTAAATCGCGACCTGTATCGTAAACGTACATGTGGCAAAATCCATAAAGAGTTTGAACAGCCATAAAAATATGAACCCCTTTTTTATGTGCTCGTTCAATTGCAGGATACAATGGTTTATTAATATGACCTAAACCTGTTCCGGCTATTATAATTCCTTTATAACCATTATCAACTAACGAATCAATAATATCGGGTTGCATATTTGGATAATAATATACAATAGTTACTTTTTCCTCGAAAAAAGGTTTAATTATTACATTTCTATCTTTACGACGATGGTTATATTCTTTTTTTATTGGCTGAACTCCGTTTTTTCTTGAAACTGTTGCAAGCGGAGTATCGCTTAATGTACGGAATGTTGAACGATACGATGAGTGCATTTTTCTAACTCGTGTACCACGATGCAAAAATCCGTACTCATCAGAAGTTGGACCATACATACAAACCATAACTTCTGCAATATCGCCATGTCCGGCTGCTGTTGTTGCATTAATTAAATTAAGTGCGGCATCGGAAGAAGGGCGGTCGCTTGAGCGTTGTGAACCTACCAAAACAATAGGCACAGGTGAATTTTGAACCATAAAAGTAAGTGCAGCAGCAGTATGACTAAGAGTATCGGTACCATGAGCTATAATAATTCCATCTATTCCATTTTCTATTTCTTTACCTATAGCAATAGCTAATTTCTTATATTGTTCGGGACCCATATTTTCGCTAAAAACAGCAAAAAGTTTTTCGGTAGTAAGATTGCAGATATCAGCAAGTTCGGGAACAGCTCCATATAATTCGCCCGGAGAAAATGCTGGAATTACAGCTCCAGTTCTATAATCTAATCGCGATGCAATTGTACCGCCAGTTCCAATTAATTTAACTTTAGGCAAATTTGGAGTATATGGAAATTCTTTTTCGGGAATTTTATAATTTGCTTTTTTATAACCGGTTTCTTTCATGTCGGAAATTGTTCTTATATCCAAACCAATGTTATAACCAGTTGCAATTTTTAGCACAATGTGCAAATCATCGTCATTTTCGGAACGGGGCAAAACAGTTCCCGTAAATTTTCCACGAGTTGTTTCAATTTCAGCAGTGCCCCATACTCTTACATTAAATTTTTTTAATACTTCGAGTGCATGTCCTTTATATCCTTGAAAAAAATCTTCAATCATATTAATTGTTTGAAAAGTTTATTGTTCATGGTCATACAGTTGTCATACATAGTCATACAATTGTCAGACTGTCTCGTGCTGAAATTGGATAACAATTGTGTGACCATTGTATTAACTATTGTGTGACCATTGTTATTATTGTTCATTGTTATGAATGTAATTTATTAATTCTTTTAAACCTAAATTTCCTATTGCCTGCTTACGTAATTGACCCATTACCCAATTTGCTTTTTCGTTTTCGCCTTTGTTTTTACCAGTTCCTTTAAATCGTTCTTTTAAAAATTTTACAGGAGCAAAAATTTCATTTTTGGTTCTTTTTTTAAAATTTAAAGTAGTAAGTACACTTTCAAATTCTATTTTAGGATGTTGATATATAATTGGTAACATTTCTTTAGCATATTCGAAATGGATGTTTTGATTATTTAAAAATTTAAAAAGGCCATAAATTATTTGAAAATTAAATTCTGAAACAGGTTTAATTTTTCGTTGAATGTTTTTTAAATTATGAGAGAAGAGTGTAGCCACAAATACGGGATTTGCTTTAAAATCATTTATAATGTTTTCTATTGTTGGTAACAAATTGTTTTTAAAGATAAAATGAAATGTATCATGAGGTATTTTCCATTTTTCTAATTGTTTATGTCTTTCAATTAAGTCAACAGGTAATTGTTTTTGTAAGTCATCAAGATATTCATTTTCAAGTGGAATGGGAGCTGAATCTGTATCGGGATACATTCTGTCGGCGCCAGGTAAAACTCGTTCAAAAATTGTATTTCCATTGCTAAATGATTTTCTTGTCTCGTTAGGCACACCAATAAATGCTAATTTACAGCGTTCTTCAATTGTTTCTAATGCAGTTTCTATATCTTCATGAGGAGCCCAAAAAACTATTATTGCGTCTTTTTCTGAACAATCAAGTAATTTAGAAATGTTGTTAAAATCATCATTACTAATATCGGGGATAAATTGCTCATTATGTGTCATATTTGGCTGTTCGAGACATGCAATAACTTTTAAACGTTCACTAATCTCATTAGCAAAACATTTATTTGGTTGTGTAAAATGTGATAACACCGATTTAAACTCAGGTAAACTTACTGCTATTATTTTAGAACCGTTTTGTGAAGCATCTTTTAATGGTTGGTAAATAAAATTAAATTCCTTGTAATTTAATTCTTTTGAAACAATTTTCCATTGAATAGTATTTGCTATATTGTTAAGCAATTTATCGCGTAGTTTAAGCAAAGACCACTGTCTGAAACATTCATTATGAGTAAGTTCAGGTATCCATTTATTATGTGAAACACCTTTAATTTCCACCCTTGAACCTCCTTTGCAGCTAACATTAACATCTTCGCGACCAGCACCAATTCCAGTACGAACTTTACCAGTACTACGATTTAAAAATCTAATATAATTTGCAGCTTCCATAACCTCATCTGGATTTGCCATATCGGGATATGTAACGGTTTCAATTAGTGGCATTCCTAATCTATCGGTCATATAAATTCTACGATGACCAATATCAGACACTTCGCGGCAGGCATCTTCTTCGATGCTTAACTGGATTAAACGAACTTTTTTATTTTTTAATTCAATTTCGCCTTCTACACCTAATATTGCTGTTCGCTGAAAACCAGTTGGAATGCTTCCATCAAGATATTGTTTACGGGTAATATGCACTTCGCCAACAATATTCAGTTTACTAAGCAATGATATTTCGAGAGCTATTCCTAACGCTTCACGGTCAATTTTAAAAGGTGGGGTATCATCAATTTCATAAGTGCAGGCGGTTTCGTGTTTTAAGCGATAAACAATTTCTTTGCGGGTTTTATATTCCATTAATGCCGTACCATCATAACCGCCTAACTCGCTAAGAGTTGGACGCATGTGACGAATTACTTCGGCGTTATAATCGTTTGATTTCTGATAAATTCCGGCAGGACAGTTACAAAATAGTTTTTCTTTTGTTTTTAATTGCTGATGAACTTCAAGTCCCGACATAAAACCAATTCTATTATAATCATCCTGCGTGGTATCTTTTCGGGAAACATATCCACATTCTTTTTTTGTTTCTTCGTAATTTTTTTGCGAATCAAATATCTTGCTCATTATTAATATTATTAAACTTTATTTTTTATCTAACAATGGTCAAACAGTAGTCATACAATGGTCATACAGTAGTCATACAATGGTCATACAGTAGTCATACAATGGTCAAACAATAGTCATACAATTGCCAGATATTGTTATATGTTTTACTTATTGTTATTCTATGATTTATTAAAATTATTATTTCCCCAAATTATAATTAAAAAAAATTAATAGCATTATTGGTGTAAAATTAGTTTTAGTAAAACTATTTCCAAAATAAAAACAGAAATTAATTTTACAATTTTAGTTATTGCAAAAAAATAATATATGCCACGAATTACATTAGACATCTTTCCAATTAAATTTTTAATTGCCATGACCATTTATTGCCACGACCTGTCATCCTGAGCGAAGTCGAAGGAAGGTCGTGGGTTGAATTGTGAAGAGAAGAAGCGGCTTTAGCCAAAATATTTTTACTAAATCTGTGTAATTTCAAAATTTCATTATATTCCTCGGTTAACTTTCCGAAAGTTTGCCAAGCCACAAGCCGAGTTAACTTTCGGAAAGTTTGAAAATAATATTGTTTTGGCTAAAGCCATGTTATTTATTTTAATATTACACGACCTAAAGGTCGTGGCAATATACATATTAATTTTGCAACAATTTATTTGCAATAGTTCGTTAATATTTTTTAATGAAGGGCTGAAGCCCTTTGTTTTCTTGGGTTTTGAATAGCCAACCTTAATGTCGGGGTAATTGATAAAACCCTGATTATTGCAGGGCTTTAGCCCTTTTAGAAGAAAAAATTACCGAACTATTGATTTGGAAATATGTCTATTAATAAAAAAGCAGTCTTCAGTTGGCAATAGATTGTGAGTAAATTAGTAGCAATAATAAAATCTGCTTAAGTCTTAAATTGTATTAAGCTAATTGTATTTTTCGAGTATTGAATCAAGTATTGTGATGTTTTCCTGTAATGTTTTTGAAGTGAGTAATTTAAGCCGCATTTCTTTACTGTGAGGCAAAGATTTTAAATATTGCACAAAATGGCGACGCATTGTCATTATTCCACCAAATTCGCCTTTATCAATAACTGATTGATTTAAATGATGTTTTGCAATTTTTATTTTTTGTGCCAAAGTTGGTTCGGGTAATAATTCTCCAGTATTTAAATAATGACGGGTATGATTAAAAATCCAGGGTTTTCCAATTGTTGCTCTTCCAATCATTATTGCGTCAACGCCGTAATTATCAAACATTTCTTTTGCTTTTTCGGGACTATCAATATCACCGTTGCCAATTATTGGGATTTTAATACGAGGATTGTTTTTAACTTTTCCTATAAGTGTCCAATCGGCTTTACCTGTAAACATTTGGGCACGGGTACGACCATGAATTGTTAATGCAGAAATTCCAACATCTTGTAATTTTTCTGCAATTTCTTCAATATTTTTATTGTTTTCGTCCCAACCCAAACGGGTTTTAACTGTAACTGGCAATTTAACAACTTCAACAACTTTTTTAGTTATTTCGAGCATTAATGGAACATTACGCAAAATACCACTTCCTGCACCACGGTTAGCAATTTTTTTTACCGGGCAACCAAAATTAATATCAATAAATTCGGGTTCAGCCGATTCAACAAGCAAAGCAGCTTCAACCATACTTTCAGGAATATGCCCATATATTTGAATTCCAATTGGTCGTTCAAAATCGCTTATATGTAATTTATTTAAACTTTTTTTCCCATTTCGTATTAAGCCATCTGATGAAATAAATTCGGTAAACATAACATCAACACCACCAATGCTTTTACAAATATAGCGAAAGGTAGAGTCTGTAACATCTTCCATTGGAGCTAAAAATATTGGTTTATCGGGCAATGCTATTCCACAAAAGTTCATTGTTTAAAAAAGTTTCGAGTTTCGAGTTTTTGGTTCATTGTTACATTGCACTTGAGTTACGGAATTTCTCCATAAATATTTTTAATTCATCGTCGAACGATAAATTTGGAGCAGTTAAAAGTTTCATTAATCTTTCATCTCGTTTAACAATCAATTCACGCATTTGAAGATGTTGATTAATAAAAATCATTTCTAATTTTGGATATAAATTTTTTATATGTTCTGATATTTCCATTATAGACATTACCTTATCTACTAAATTGTAAGTGCCTGATTTTAAATTACTATTAACTAAATTTGCTAAAATATTTGCTGCTTTTTCGATATGCACAAACGAACGTCGCTGCGAACCATTTCCATAAACACTAATTTTACCAATAAAACTTGCATCAAACATAAAGCGATTTATCACAGCATCGAACCTCATACTAATTCCATAACCATAAACGTTGCTACTTCTAACAATATATGTATTCATTTTATTAATAAGGCGTTCAACATGTTTTTCGCCACGGTATTTCGATATTCCATAAAAACTTTTTGGGTCGGGAATAGTGTCTATATTAATTTCATTGTTATTTGCTCCATAAATGGAAGCACTGCTTAAATAAATAAAACGTTTTACATTACTTTCTTCGGTGGCATATACTAATTCGGCAGTACCCCAATGGTTAACCTGCTCGAATAAATGTGAGCTTTCGTTTGATAACGGTGTTGAAACTCTTGCTGCAAGATGATAAACAACATCAACATTTTGTACGATTTGTTTTAACACACGCGAATCAAGTATTTCGCCTTTAATAAAACGAACTTTTCCTCTTTTAATTCCGGAATGAAGAAAAATATTGTAGTTATTTCGGCTTAGATTATCGAAAATAATTATTTCACTAACATTTGGATTCTGGTCTAACAATCGAGTTAACTCAGTTCCTATATATCCTGCACCACCTGTAATTAATACTCTCATTTAAAAAAATGTTTATTGTTTATTGTTCATTGTTCAAAAAAGTTCATTGTTCACTGTTCATTGTTTACTGTTCATTGTTTACTGTTCATTTTACAATTTATAATTGAATATTTATTATTGTTCAAAAAAGTTTATGGTTTTTAGTTTATGGTTTTGAAAACCTGTTACGAAGCTTCGGAACTTTAAACTTGAAACTTCAAACTATTTTTTTATGTTCATTGTTCTATGTTTATTGTCTTGACTATGATTTTTAGGATTTGATGATTGTAGGATTTTTTAATCCTATTATCCTTTAATCTTATAAATCTTAGTTCAGACATTTTTACTGTTTTTATGGTTTTACAATTAATTTCTATTTATTTCTACCTATTTCTGTTTTTAATTGTTCATTGTTCAAAAAAGTTCAATGTCATACAGTTGTCGTACATAGTCATACGATTGTCAGACTTTGCAATGCTGTTAGAAAACAATAGTGTGACCATTGTTTGACTATTGTGTGACCATTGTTAATATTGTTCTATGTTCACTGTTTACTGTTTCATTGTTATCATTGTTCTTTGTAATGATATTTTACTTTTTTACAACCAAATCAGTATTTAAACCACATTCTGTTTTATTCATTCCGTACCAACGACCAACTCTTTCATCGTCAGATATTGTTATTTTTCTTGTGCAGGGCTCACAACCAATACTTACAAATCCCTTATCTTCAAGTGGATGATGAGGTAAATTGTTTTCTTTAATGTATGCCCAAACCATTTGTTTCGTCCAGTCTAACAATGGATGAAATCGAATAACATTATGTGGTGCAAAATCTTCGACAAAAAGTTCGGAACGGACTTTGCTTTGGTCGGCACGAACTCCATTAATCCATACGTCATGATCTGCTAATACTGAATCTAATGGTTGAACTTTATTTAAATAACAGCAATAATCGGGGTCGCTTGTAAACAGTAAGTTGCCTTGATTATCTTTTTGCAATATTTTTGGAACAGTGGGTTTTAAATCAATAATATTTAAACCGAATTGCTTTTGTAATAAGTCTTTATATTGAGTGGTTTCGGGAAACAAATAACCTGTATTTAAAAAGTATATAGGTATAGTTTTATCAATTTTGCTAATAATATGAAGCATTGCAACGCTTTGAGTTTGAAACGATGAGGTAGCAAAAAGTTTTTTACCTTGATAATTGTATAATTTTAAATGCCGTTCTATTTCTTCAAATGTCATAATTAATGTTTTTAAGATGCAAAACTACGAAATTATTTTTAATACAGATTTTCAATAATTTGAAATCAACGTAAAATTGCAAAAGTTCAATTTATTAGTAATTTTGCAAAAGAAAATTTCACATTTAACTTCATTAATTGATTTAGATGACAAATATTTTAATAACAGGAGGTGCAGGATTTATTGGCAGTACGTTAACTGAGTTTTTAATAAGTAATGTCAATAATTTTGTTGTAATAGTTGATGATTTAAGTACTGGCAATGTTAAAAAATTACCAACCCCATCAAATAATTTAAAGTTTATAAAAGCTGATGTAAATAATCGAAAAGAAATATCAGAAATAATGATGTCGTGGAGATTCGATTATGTTTTTCATTATGCAGCAGTTGTTGGAGTACAAAACACTTTAGAAAATCCGATAAAAGTCTTGAACGATGTTAATGGATTTAAAAACATACTCGAATTAAGTAAAAATATTGGAGTAAAAAGAGTTTTTTTTAGTTCGTCTTCCGAAATTTATGGCGAGCCAGTAGAATACCCTCAAAATGAGCTTACCACGCCATTGAATTCCCGCTTGCCTTATGCAATTGTAAAAAATATTGGCGAAGCATATTTACGTTCTTATAAACAAGAATTTGATTTGGATTTTACAATATTTCGTTTTTTTAATACATATGGAACAAAGCAAAGCAAAAACTTTGTAATAAGTAAATTTCTTATTCATGCTTTAAAAAATGAAGATATACCAATTTATGGCGATGGGTTACAAACTCGAACATTTTGTTATGTTGATGACAATGTTAAGGCAACAATTAATGCTTTTAATAAAAACTTATATGTAAATGATGTTGTAAATATTGGAGGCGAAAATGAAATAACAATTCTCGATTTGGCTAAAACTATAATTAAAATTACAGGATCTTCATCAAAAATCATGTTTATGCCACCATTAAAAGAAGGCGATATGAGAGGCAGGCATCCCGATACTACTAAAATGAAAGCGTTAACAGACGCTCCACTTTTACCATTAAAAGACGGTTTAAAGAAAATATTAGAACAAGGACTTTTTGAACTTAACAATTTGTAAAACTTATGCTTAAATTTGAAGAAATTCAAAATATTGTTAACAATGAAATTGCGAAGTTAGATTTTAAGAGCGAACCAGTTGAATTATACCAACCTATAAGTTATGTGTTATCTGGAAATGGAAAAAGATTAAGGTCATGTCTTGCACTTTTATCGTGCAATTTGTTTAATAATGATATTCGAAATGCTATTAAACCTGCCATTGGAGTTGAAATGTTTCACAATTTTACTCTTTTGCACGATGATATTATGGATAAAGCCGATTTAAGACGCAACAAACCAACGGTTCATAAAAAATGGAACGAAAATGTTGCAATACTTTCAGGCGATGCAATGCTCATAAAAGCTTACGATTTATTTTTCGAATTAAAACCTGAAATTCTCGCTAAAGTAATTGAAGTATTTAACAAAGCAGCTTTGCAAGTATGCGAAGGTCAGCAATACGACATGAATTTTGAAACAAAAATTGATGTTACTACCGACGAATACATTAAAATGATTACTTTAAAAACGGCTGTTTTACTTGCAGCTTCACTAAAAATTGGAGCTATTATTGGCGGAGCAACATTAAAAGATGCCGATTTGTTATATTATTATGGAATTAATTTAGGAATTGCTTTTCAGTTACAAGACGATTACCTTGATGTATATGGCGATGTAAAAACATTTGGAAAAAAAATTGGTGGCGATATTGTATCTAACAAAAAGACATATTTGCTTATTTCAGCAATTGAAAATGCAAAAGATGAAAATAAATACAAACTGCTTAATTTATTATACAACAAGCATATAGAATCTCAAGAAAAGATAAAAGAAGTTACTGATATTTATAATGATTTAAATATTCCTCAAGTTTTAAAAGAAAAATTACATTTTTACCATTCACAAGCTGTAAATAACATTTCGCAAGTAAATGCAAAAAAGGGAGATATTAATGTTTTTATTCAGCTATCTAACAACTTGTTAATTCGCAAAAAATAAAACTGCCAAAAAAGTAAAAGCATAACCCCTATTTTTCTATATGACTAAAGAAGCTGCAAAAAAGGAAATTGAAAAACTCGTTAATGATTATGAGTTGCATCGCAACGAGTATAAACAAAAGGGATATGATGAATATCAGTTTTGTATTCGTATCCTGAATAGATTTTTCAATGCGTTAGGTTGGGATGTTGAGAACAAACTAAATAAATCTGAATGGTATTGCGATACAATATTTCAATTCAAGTTGAAAAATAAAGATACGACTAAGCGACCTGATTACGCTTTTGGTTTTCCTGCCAAGAACAATGCTAAATTTTTTGCAGAAGCAAAAACTCCCTCAACAATAATCCATACCGACAAAAACCCGGCATTACAAATCCGTAGATATGGAAACAGTGGAGCGCTTCCTGTTTCAGTTGTTACAAACTTTGAAGAGTTTGCTATTTATGATTGCACAACAAAAGCAAAAGAATCGGACAGTCCAAGAGTGGGCAGATTAGAGTACTTCACCTATCATCAATACTCCGAAAAATTTGATTTACTCTGGGAATTATTTTCAAAAGAAGGTATCGAACAGGGCTATCACGACAAATACATCAAGTCAGAAACAAAGAAAAAGGGAACAGTTCCCCTTGACAAGGATTTTGTCGCTACACTTGACGAATGGAGAAAATATTTAGCAACAAGCATCTCCCACAACAATCTAAAACTTATTAATGACGAAATAAATTTTGCTGTTCAGCAAATCATTGACAGAATAATATTTCTTCGCTTTTGCGAAGACAGAAATATTGAAAAGTTTGAAACTTTATTAGCCGTAACTAAAAAAGGAGATTACTACAAAAATCTTTATGAACTTTTTAAAGACGCAGACATTAAATACAATTCAGGACTTTTTGATTTTGAGAAGGACGACATTTCACTTAAAATTAAAGTTGAAAACAAAATCATCAGAACTATTATTGAAGAACTATACTACCCGAAAAGTGAATATGAATTTGGAGTAATGCCAGTTGAAATTCTTGGCAATGCGTATGAAGAATTTCTCGGCAAAGTTATTAGGGTAACACCAGGGCACATTGTAAAGATTGATATTGCCAAAAAACCCGAAGTGCAAAAAGCAGGCGGTGTTTTTTATACGCCTCAATATATCGTAAATTATATTGTTGAACACACCGTTGGAAAACTGATTAACGGAAAAACCCCCGAACAGATCAGTAAAATAAAAATTGTTGACCCTGCCTGCGGCAGCGGTTCATTTTTATTGGGTGCTTTCATCCATTTGTTGCGTTACCATACCGACTACTACTGGAAAAAGAACTTTCATAAAAAAAGGGAGAAAAATTATTTGATTACACCCGAAGGACGGCTTACAGTAACAGAGAAAAAAAGAATTCTTCAGAACAATCTTTTCGGAGTTGACATTGACCCAAACGCAGTGGAAGTAACCAAACTTAGTTTGTTGCTTAAAGCAATGGAAGGTGAAACGGAAACATCTGTCGGATATCAGTTACGTCTTGATAAGAAAGGAGTATTACCCGACCTTGATTGTAATATTCGATGCGGCAACTCACTCATTAGCCCTGACTTTTATGATGAGCAATTAAATTTTGACAAAAACGAAAAGAAAAAAATAAATGCTTTTGACTGGAAAGCAGGGTTTCCACTTGTATTTAAGCAAGGTGGTTTTGATGCAGTGATTGGAAATCCGCCTTATGTGATGTTACAGAATCTTGAAAGAAGAGAAATATTTGATTACGCACTGCAAAAATATTCGACTGCAAAATACAAGATTGACACATACCAACTATTTATAGAACGAGCAATAAATTTAACAAAGTACAAAGGATATATTGGTTACATTTCTCCAAACACTTTTTTAAAAAACATTCATGCAGAACCATTGAGAAAATTATTTTTACAGAAAACAAAAATCAACGAAATACTTATTTTTAGTTACAATGTTTTTAAGAGTGCAAGTGTTGACACTTGTATTTTTATCCTTGAAAAAAACTCAGCCAATAAAAACAATAAACTAATTGTGAAACAAGCTTCCGAAGAGTTTAAACCAAAACTAAAAACCAAAATAAACCAATCCTCTTTTTCAAGTAATACGAAGAATGATTTCAATTTGATGATTTCAGATGATGACAAAGATTTACTCAAGAAAATTACCAGTAAAAGTAAAACTCTTGGAAACTTCTGTGACGCATATTTCGGTATTCAAACTTTTGACAGGACTGTTTATGTTTCAGACAAAAAGAAAACTAAAAACTATGTTCCTGTAATTGACGGAGGAAATATTGGATACTTTAATCTGAATCCTTCAACTGAGTATGTAAACTTTATTCCTGCCGCAATAAAAAGCGGTGGTAATCCAAAAGTTTATAAGCAGGAAAGAATCTGTATAAGGCAAATCGGGAAAGTTCCTATTGCTACTTATGTTTCAGCAAATATTTATACTCTCAATACTATCTACAATGTTCATTTGAAACAAAAGAATTCAGCCAATCTGAAATTTCTTTTAGGTTTAATTTGTTCAAACACAATAAAGTATTTTTGGAAAAAGAATCATTCGGACGAAAAGGAAACTTATCCGAAAATAAAGAAGGAAGCAATTCTATCCATCCCGATAAAGGAAATTAACAATCCAAACAAAAAATCCAAACATGACTCCATCATTCGCCAGGTTGACAACTTGCTTCAATTAAACAAAGACTTAAGAAAGGCAAAATTGCCCAACGATAAACAAAGTATTGTGAATAGAATTTCTTCGGCAGAGAATAAATTGAACGAAATTATTTACGAACTTTACGGAATCAGTAAAAAGGAAATTGAACTTATAGAAAATAACATTTGATAATTATGGGCTTTCTAAAAGAACTTATTCATAAGGACATGCAGGTGAATCATCCTAAAATCAAACAAATGTTTGAAAAGGAGGATGAATGGTTTGAATATTTGCTTACGCTGACAGACAAACAGCTTGAACGGAAACTAAATATCATCAATCTGCAGATGCCGATGGCGCTTGAGCAGGAAAAATTTGTAGAACTGGATGCTCTTTATCTTTTTAAAATGCTTGTGATAGAAGCCCGGTATAAAAAAATGGAAAGAGGAGATGAGGAGGAAGATGAAAAACCTAAAAGAAAACGAAAACCAAAAACAGAAAAGAAAAATGAAATAACATCAACAGTTGAACCAGAATCGCAAACTACTGAAGAAGACCCTAACAAACAAGAAAAAACTTCTACTCACAAACAATTATCACTTTTCAATTTTGATAATGAATAATGCCAACGCACAAAATAAATATCAAATTTCCGTAACTACACAGCCGCACATTATTTCTTGCGAATATTATGTCACGCAAAGTTCGCAAAGAATATTTAACAATATAGCATCCGATAGCTATCGGATTTAACAATTTATTAAAGTCTCCCATTCGTAAAAAATTGTAAACTATATTTCGGCTGTGCTCAGTATAAACTTTTCTGCAATCCGATAGCTATCGGACTTGAAAGATGCCGTTTTTTCATTCATTGTATTTTCTTTCTTTTTTTTGTGTGGTTGGGCATTTTTAAAATTTATCAGGACTTGTTTAGATTTGTATTCTTTAATTTTTCATTTATTTCATTAATATTTGTACTAAAATCATTTTTGATTACAGCAATTTTCTTTTCAATAGTTTTATTGACATCAGTAATTTTTTCGCTAAATTCATTAGCAGATTGCGAAAGTTGTTCACTAAATATTCCTTTAACCGATAGTATCTGGCTTTCAACAGTTTTATTGACATCAATTATTTTTTTGCTGAATTCATTAGCGGATTTGGAAAGTTGTTCATTAAATATTCCTTTAGCCGATAGTATCTGGTTTTCAACAGTTTTATTGACATCAGTAATTTTTTCGCTAAATTCATTAGCAGATTGCGAAAGTTGTTCATTAAATATTCCTTTAACTGATAGTATCTGGCTTTCAACAGTTTTATTGATTTCATTGTTCAGTTTATTTATACTATCGTTAGTATCAGTTAGTTGCTTTGTTAACATTTCTTTGTTCTCAGTATTTTGTTTTTCAATTGCCAGGTTAATTTCTTTTGTCTGTTTTTCAACTATTGCTTTTATCTCACCAATTTCCTTATTCAGATGTTCATTCATTTGAGATATTTTATTGTTTAAATTTTCCTCATTTTGTTTAATGTTTTTGTTAATGGCAACTGATTTATTTTTCAGATAAAACAAATAGAGCATAACAATAATGACAGAACCAATGAAAGCAATAATTGCATAAAGCCTTCTTTTGATGAAAGCCTGACTAATGTTTGTAGTTAGCTCATTTAAATTGCCAATAGACTGGGTAACGGAATTTTGATTATCAGCTCCTTTTTTAATTTCATTAGTTGCTGTTTGAAGTATTGAAATAATACTGTCGGTTTTTTGGGTTTGTTTTAATAATGTTTGTTTTTGTTCGTTCAATTGGGTTTTTAGTAACGCATTGGATTTTTTCAAAAACAAAATATCCTTTGTTGTATTTTGCTCATCTTTTTGTGAATTATTTGTTTGAGCTGGCAAATAACAAAATGATAACAGCAATGCTGTTGAGAACAATAATTTTTTCATGGTCTTCTGTTTTTAAATTGTTTTTACAAAGATAAAATATTTTAATGAAATATTTGTATAAAAATTTAATAAAATGTGAAGAATTGGAATTTTATTTCTTTCATTTTTGTCGTTTTGTTGTCAGGGGTTTTATTTAAGAGGGGTTCTAAAAATTAGATTTTTCGAGGCGGACGAGATTTTAAAACCGGAGTTTACTGTTGTAAACGAGAACTTAGCGAAGCGATCTCACGAACACTTTTAAAAAACAATTAATATGTGAGTAATTTTAAAATTGAAGTCCAACAAAGAAAAAGCAATTTTTAGAAGTCCCGTTAACATTGTTTACAAGTAAATAACCGTAACTATTCTGACATCAATTGTTACAAATGATTAAAAAAAATTAAAATTATTTGTTTGTAACTATTCAGTATGCATAAAATTGTCACGCAAAGTCGCAGAGAACGCAATGAAAATAGAAAAAATAAATGGATGACAAAGGGTTTAGCAATGTCAAAATCAACAAAAAAGTAGAAATTTTTATGAGATGGCATTTTTTCGACAAGCTCAAGATGACAGCCTGCCATGACGTTAAATTACGTAATAGCTCGCTTTCGAAGCATCGGGACTGCGAATAATTGTTTCTTTCGGATTTGACTTGTTTTAGCACGCAATGAAAAAAATCATTAATGATTTTTTTAACTCTGCGAGCTTAAAACTTTGCGAGCATTGCGTCTTTGCGTGACAATATATTTGCGAGAAATATGGTACAAGTTAAACGAAAAATTATATTAACTTTAGCACTGATTAGTTACCCAACCATTTATACAATATTTTAAAATGTAAAAATAAATCCCAAGAAACTTATCTTGGGATTTATATTAATTTGAGTTTATATTAAGGTTATCATCACAAATATTGGATTACCTCGTCGTTCATTCCTTCAGATGTCTCTTGACAATGCCTAATGGAAAGAATTACTAGCCTCTTTTATAAACAATAGACACAAGTGTTTTATCGTCGCCGCCCATATTTATTGTTAAGCCATAAGGACGGTCGGCAGGAATATTAATTTGTGCTTCGCCGGCTTTTCCTGTAAGTTGTTCTAAAATTGTAACTGCCTGATGAACTCCGGTAGCACCTGTTGGATGCCCCCAGCCAACTAAGCCGCCTGTTGTATTAAAAGGAACTTTACCTGTACGCGAGGTATTTCCTTCTAAAACAAAATCTGGTCCTTTTCCATGTTCGGCAAAACCAATTGCCTCAACAGCTAAAATTCCGGTAATAGTAAAGCAATCGTGACACTCAACCGTTGCAATTTGTTCTTTAGTAATATTAGCCATTTCAAAAGCTTTTTTAACTGCTGCTGTAGTTGTATCTAATTTTGTAAGTTCCTTTGGTGGTTTTGTAATATCATTTTCGGCTTGTCCAAAACCTATGACTTCAATAGCATCTTTTTTATCTATTCCACAGCGTTTTAAACCTTCTTCGGAAACAATTGCAATTGCTGAAGCACCATCGGATACTTTTGAGCAATCGAAAACATTAAGATTATCAACAAATGAACGAGGGCTAGGTTCCATCATTCCAACTGCCATTAAATCTTTTGTAGTATTGCTATATTCTTGAGCCGTAGGACAAAGGCGTGCATTTTCAATTGCATTGACATACCATTTTGCCATAGCTTTGCGAGTTTTCTCTTTGCCAAATTTTTCGTAATAATGCCCTGCCCTGTCACTGAATTTTCCGGGAAAAAAATAAGCATGACCTTCTTTACGTTCTTTAAACCAGCCTGCACCTGCAAGAATATCTGCACAATAAACTGCTTTTACAGTATTTTGAACTTCTGTGCCAATAACAAGAACTACATCAGCAGTTTCGGCAAGAACAGAACGAATACCAGACATTAAACCTAATGCCCCTGAACCACAGGCACCTTCAACTCTTGAACAAGGTTTATAGGTTAATCCTTCATCAATATAAGGCATAAATCCAGCAAGGTTACCCTGATAATTGAATCGAGCAGCCATAAAATTAGCAATAACTCCTTCGTCAACATTTTTTGCGCCGCCAATCTGTTTCAATGTTCCCTGTCCGGCTTCTTTAATGTAGTATTCGAGTCCGGGACGTTCAATTTTTGGGTTAAACTCTTTACGCCCGGTTCCCATTGAAATTGTATTATAACCACCAACCATGTATATTTTTCTTCTAAGTTTCATTTTAATTTCCTCCTTATTAATTTAAATAATCGTTAATTGGACCATAAGCATGAAAAAATCCTGTAAGCAACACTGTGTTTACATCTTTATCGCAATAAGCAACTTTATTACTAACTAATTTAACACCAATTTCTTTTGAGCGTTTTGCATAATTTTTTGCAAGGTTAGCTCCAATTGTGTCCATCGTTTTTAACTCTGCAAAATATTTTTTAAGTATTTCATCTTTTGCCGGATTTCCAACAACAACTTTCCATGGCTTAACTGTTGCAGGCATTGCACCTAATTTTTGTTCGCACTTTGCAGAAATATCTGAAATGGCTACATATTGTTTTTGAGCAGGGTCGTATATTGCAACAGGTTTTCCTTTCTCATATTTTAAGAAACCGTCTTTTTGCGAACCATCCGCATTTTGACCACCTTTAACACCAAGTTCAATAAATTTATCGAGTAGCGGGCTATGAATATTTTCATCTTTTACATAAGGTTTCATTACTTTCATAATATACTGACAAACATCTATTCCAACATAATCAATAAGTTGAAAAATACCCATCGGGCGAATTAAATAATCTTGTGTTATTTTATTAATATCATAAATAGCTTCAACAAAAGGCATTTCGGTTGATAATTTTGTAGCTTGTTCCATTCCATATAGGGCATCTCGCATAAAATGTCCATTGCCAATAAATCCGGCTTTATCGTAAGATGGAACTTCAATTTTTCTTAAATTTTTTATTAGCATGCTTGCAAATTCATGAAGTTCAGGTTTAGTATTTTCCGATTTAATAACTTCTACTAATTTCTGAACGGCAGGTGGGTTATAAAAATGCACACCTAAAATTCTGCCTTCGAGTTTAGCTTCTTTATCAATATAACTTATTGGAATTGATGAAGTGTTAGTAAAAAACCACGGTTTTAAAGTATTAATTTCATTAATTTTTTTAAATACTTTAACTTTTAAATCAGGGTCTTCTTTTATTGCCTCAAAAATTAATGTTGATTTATAACTTGCCTCAATATGAGTGTGCGGTACAATTAGTTTCAACACATCGCCAATATACTGGTTAATAACATCAATATTTTCAATTAAATCGGCTCTGTTGGCATAAACTTTCCTTAATTGAACTATGTTTTTTTCGGCATTTTTTAAGACCTGACTTTTAATGTTTTTTAACAAACCACTCAATGCTTCCTGCGAAACATCAATTGCATGTAAAGTAAATGTTTTTCCTTTGTTCTCGGGCTTTAGACTTAAATCAGCCATTTCAAAAGCCGTAAGCATAAGAATACCACTGCCCATTTTTCCGGCAGCTCCAAGAACACTTACATTTTCAAATTTTTCTACATAATCCATAATAATTTATTTTTTTATTTATATTAAAACCTTGAATTTTATTGAAATAATAAGCAAAAGCTTATTTTTTTCACAGCAAAATTATATAATAATTGCAGAAAAAAAAACAGAACTTAATTTAATTATTAACCATTAATTATTAATATAATCTTAACATAATAATATTGTCTTGAAGAGAGTTTTGATTTTCAATGGTTTACACCCTTTAGCATTAGAATAATAAACCAGTAAAAATCAAAATATAAAAATTATGGACAGGCACTATTTGGTCGGTTTTGTTTTATTATTTTTCTTATTATCTGCAACATGCAAAATAAATGTTGTGAAACATTAAAATATTAATTTGCTGTATATTAACGATTTAATATTTTTTATTGTAAATCATTTAATATTTATTTTTTCCCCGACTAAAAAAGTTGTAAATTTGCATTCTTAATTTAATTTATTAATAATTTAAAAACTGCACTTACAATGGAAAAAACAAAAACAACAACAAAACCAGGTTTTGTTAATTTTCAGGAAATTGTCGAAGATAATTTTAAAAAATCATCTGAGATTACTCAACAAACTTTAGACTCATTGTCGAAAACGTACAATGAACAATCGGAAATTATTGTTGATGTTAACAAAAAAATAGTTGAAACCGTTAAGAAAGAAGCTCAAAAGCCAAATCCTGACCACAAAGAGTTTGTTAAACTATTTGACACATTAAAAGTAAATATTGAAAAAGTAAATGAACTTACTAAAACCAATATAAATACTTTGAATGGTGCTATTAAAAACCAGATTTCTTTAGCTAAAGAAACCAGTGAGAAATTTACAAATTCTCAAGTAAATTTTGATTATACAAAGTATATTGATGAGTATCAGAAAAATGTTGAAACAGCAAATAAAACTATACTTAATCAAATGACAGAGTTTATTAAAAATCAGAAAAGTATTGATTTAACTTCTGCTTTTGAAATGTATAAAAAAAACATTATTGAAGCAAACGAATTTGTTACAGAAAATGTAACTAAAGTTTTCGACTTTTATAAAAAGCAATTCAGTATGGTTAGTGATTTGAGTAAGACTTATAATGATTTTGTTACAAAACAGGTTGATTCTTTTTCAAAACTTTCAAGAGAAACTTTAGAAGGGTACTGGCCAACAAACTGGTGGAAAGAATAATAAATTTTGATTAAAATTTAATTCGTAAAAACAAAAAATGCTTTTTATAAAATTTCAAAAAATACCAATTATTATATTGGTATTTTTTTTTAATTAATAGGGGTTCTAAAAATTAGATTTTTCGAGGCGGACAAGATTTTAAAACCGGAGTTTACAGTTGTAAATGAGAACTTAGCGAAGCGATCTCACGAACACCTATAAAAAAATAATTAAAATTGTGAGTAATTTTAAAATTGAAGTCCAACAAAGAAAAAGCAATTTTTAGATGTCCCGTAAATTCTAAAAATAATGATTGAAGTTGGTCAAGAGTACAGTATAAGCTATTCATTTACACAAACAGATGTTGATAATTTTGCAAAACTATGCGGAGATACAAATCCTATTCACATAAATCCTGAATATGCAAAAAAAAGCATTTTTGGAAGGTTAATCATTCATGGTTATTTGGGAGCAAGTATATTTTCGAAGGTACTTGGAACAATTTTTCCCGGTGAAGGAACAATTTATCTTAGCCAGACCATTAAATTTTATAACCCTATGTTTACAGATGAGATTTACACGGCAAAATTTGAGGTACTTGAAGTAATGAGGGAAAAGCATAGAGCAAAAATCAAAACAACAGTATTGAACGATAAAGAAGAAATAATACAGATTGGCGAAGCATTAATAATGAATAAAGAAAAGATATAGCATTGATAAAGAAAATGTATGGTTTTATCCCGTTTGCAGTATAAATAGTGCTTGTCTATAAAGTCGAAAAAATTTGTAAATTTATATCATATTTATAATTTAGAACTTATGAGAATAAGGTATAAAGGTATATGGTATAAGGATTTAGCCGTCATTACTTATACCTTATACCCAATACTTAAATATACCCTATAAATTAAAAATGTTGCCATTATGGACAGACACTAAATAGTGTCTGTCTATAAAGTCAGTGTCTGATTCATAATGTCTCGTCCTAAAAAAAGTTTACACTTTTTGGTTAATAATCCTACTACAAATTTAC
>MENF01000006.1 GCA_001769035.1 Bacteroidetes bacterium GWA2_32_17 | reverse complement strand
ATTTAAATGGGGATTAGATAGATTTGACGCCACTTATGAAGGATATGAAATTGCTAAAAAAGATGTGTGCATAGACAAGCTCCTTTGGAGAGGGGTCGGGGGTGAGGTCATAAAAAAATAAAAAAACTCAAATTATGACCTTTCAAAGTACAAATTAAATTAAAATTTAAAATAATATAAACTGATACTCTTAAATCCTAAACCTGTGGTGAGCGAAGTCGAACTATCGTAATTCGTAAATCCTAAATCGTAAATCCTAAATCGTAATTCCTTAATCCTAAATCAATTAATAGGATGGTCGCTATAGAACTGTTTTAATCGTTCTTCTAAAATAGGCATTTGCTCCATACTTATTTGCGAAACGCAAGCCCTTAAACCCTCTGTATGTGTACTTCCGGTAATAGCTAAAGAAATTGCACTAATTCCATAGTACATTAATTCTACAATTAGTTTCGAACTATCAAAACCAGGATAAGAAAAAGTAAAATAAAAACCATCGGCAATTGGCACATTAATATCTTTACTATAAACAATTGAAAATCCATTTTCTGTAAAAAGCTTTTTCATTATTTTGGCTCTTTTGCCATATTCTTTAACATTTTCGACAAAATTAAATTTACCTTCGTTAACAGCTTTTAACATTGCAGCAAAAGCATATTGTGCTGAATGTGAAGTTCCCGACGAAAGCGAATATAATGCCCTGTATATCATTGCGTAACCAAACTTATTGGTTCTATAATATTCATATAAATCCGGACTTTCTTTATAAAACAACGTATTTGATATTGCCATCATTCCAATTCGTTGCCCGGCATAACTAAAAGCTTTAGAACTAGAAATTAACAAAATGTAATTATTCGTGTATTTTGAAACTGAAGGTTGATATGGGGGTTGCCCGGGTTTTGAAAAATCCTGACGAAAATCCATTGCAATGTATGCTAAATCTTCAATTACAATAACATTATACTTATTAGCTAATTCAGCAATAATTATTAACTCATTTTCGGTAAAACAAATCCAGGAAGGATTATTTGGATTTGAATATATTATTGATGAAATATTACCTTTAATTAAATAACTTTCAATTTTATCTTTTAATTTATCACCTCTGAAATCATAAATATCAAACGATTCGTAAGGGACACCGAGAGCATGGTGCTGTTGTTTTTGAACTGGAAAACCGGGGTCAATAAATAATGTTGTATTTTGTTTTTTAATAAATTTGCTTATAAGCATAAATGAGGCAAACGAGCCTTGCATAGCACCAACGGTAGGTACACAATGTTCAGGACTAACATCAATATTTATAAAAAGTTTTAAAAATCGTGAAAATTCATTTTTTAAATCTATAACCCCATCAATCATAGGATATTTTGAAGCTACACCACGTCTTAATGCAGCAATTTCGGCTTCAACACCAATTTGAGGAGGTGCTATTCCAGGTACTCCCATTTCCATACGAATAAACTTTTCGCCGGTAATTATTTCAATTTCATTAACCATTTTTACTATTTCTCTTATTGTAGAAATGCTTACGTCTTTAATTCCACTTGCTTTTACAACGCTGTTAACTACTTCTTTATCTATGGGTGTATTTCTAATCATGGTATCATTCATCATTGAAAAAATTCAAATTAATAATTTTACAATATTAATAATAATAAATATATTCAGAAATGTTATAAAACAATTTTTGAAAAAAAATATTAAGTTAAATCCCAAATCTTCCAAGCTT
This sequence comes from Bacteroidetes bacterium GWA2_32_17, assembly GCA_001769035.1. Classification (GTDB taxonomy): domain Bacteria; phylum Bacteroidota; class Bacteroidia; order Bacteroidales; family GWA2-32-17; genus GWA2-32-17. Next base: position 9,992 of record MENF01000006.1, on the reverse strand, counting down.
TTTCTGCCTGTTGTTGCAACATATTATAACCATTAATTGTTTTCGCTCCGTATTCTTTTGCTTTTTTCATAAACATAGTTTCTACCGGATTATATGTTAAATCAATAGCTAAATGTTGGTTTGTAATAGCTTTATAATTTATATCAGGAAACAAATTAACATTTGGAAACATGCCTAGCGGAGTAGCGTTTATAATTATTTTATTATTTGTTATAATATTGTCTGATAATTCAGAAAATAAAATTATATCATCATTTTTTTTTTTACGGGAAACCATAATTACATTAATTCCCTGAATATTTAAAGCATATTTAACAGCGTTAGCAGCACCACCAGCCCCTATAATTAAGGCATTTTTACAATTTGCTGGAAATAATTTTTTATAAGCTTTAGTAAAACCATAAGCATCTGTATTGTAGCCATATAATAAAACAGAATTATTCGTTCTTTTAATTAATACAGTATTAACAGCTTTAACTCTTTTTGAAACATCATCTAAAATATTAATATAAGGTATAATTTCTTTTTTATATGGAATAGTAACACTAAAGCCCTTTAATGTTGGATGATTAGTAATAAAATCCTTAAGTTTGTCAATGCTTTCTAATTCTATTAGTATAAATTGAAATTTTTCAGCAAATTTTTCTTTAAATATTTTTTCAGAAAAAGAATGCCCCAACTTTTTTCCAATTAGTCCGTACATTTTTTTTTTCAAAGATAAATACAATATTTTTGCTTTAACAAAAATTATTATCTTCACAAATCAAAATTTTAATATGAGCAAAAAAGAACTTTTTAAAAAAATTATTGCATATTTCTCACAATCAATGCCTAATCCAAAAACCGAATTGCATTACTCAAACCCATTTCAGCTATTGGTTGCTGTTATATTATCGGCACAATGCACCGATAAACGTGTAAACATTGTAACCCCGGAGCTTTATAAAAAATTCCCGGATTATAAAGAGATGGCAAAAGCTAATGAAAATGAAATATTTGAATTAATTAAAAGCTGTTCTTTTGCCAATAACAAATCTCACAACATCTTAGAGATGTCAAAAATGTTACAAAAAGATTATAAAGGAATTTTGCCTAGCGATGTTGATGAACTTCAAAAACTTCCGGGAGTAGGCAGAAAAACTGCAAATGTTGTTGCATCAGTAATATACAACAAACCTGTTCTTGCAGTTGACACTCATGTTTTTCGCGTTGCAGCAAGAATTGGTTTAAGCACAAATGCAAAAAATCCACTTGAAACCGAACAACAATTAACAAAATATTTTCCTGCTAAAGTTATAGCTAATGCACATCACTGGTTAATATTACATGGTAGATATGTTTGCAAAGCACGCAAACCGCATTGTAAGGAATGTGGAATAAGTAATTTGTGCAGTTACAATAACAATACAAATAACAGTTTTTAATTTTATTTAGTGTCTGTCAATAAAGTCAGTGTTTGATTCAGAATGTTCGAGTTCAAGGCATTCGAAGTTTTTAAAATCAGGAGTTTACTGATGTAAATGACTGATTTTAAAAAACGAGAATAACGCAGAAATCGGACATTGTGGACAAACACTATCTAAAATTCTACTCTATAAAAAACTATTGGAATTCGGGGTAAGTTATAAGAATACTTTATATTGTCCGAATATTTATCGTAATACATTGTATTTATGTTTTTTCGATTAAATATATTACCTAGTTCAAATGCAATTTCCTGCGAAAGATGTTTATGATTTAAACGGTATCTCAATCTAATATCAAATCTGAAATACGCATTAAATTTATTTTTGTAAGCCAAAGAATCAATTTTTATTTCATGTCCATAAAGTTTTGAAGCTTCTAAATCTATTGGTGTATATCTTTGTCCTCCAATATTTACTATTGTTGCATTAATTCCGAACAAATTATTTTTCCCGCTTTTAAACTCTTTTCCACCAAGAATATTAACTGCATAATTCGTATTGAATTTTGTGTTTCGCACTATGTTATAACCATCAAGATATTGAGAATTAAACAACGAGCCAGTTGAAAGAAAATACCAGTTTTTACTAAAAAATCTTTCAATTGTTAACTCAATACCATAATTATAACCTTTGCCATTGTTGTTAAATATTTCACCATTAACTATATCATCACCACCACTAAAATTTAATAAACTATAAGCAGGATTTTGATTTCCCAAAGAAGCCCCAGTAATTAATTGATAATAAATTTCTGTTTTAAACCTAATAAATTCAGTCAGTTGTATATCGTACCCTAAAACAAAATGTGTTGAATTAATAAATTTTAAATTTTTATTTGGGTACGAAACATTACCCATGCTGTCAATTTTTTGTACAAAATATACAGGTAATGGTTGAATTTGAGAATGATAACCAAAACCAAAACTCAATGAACTTATGGCGTTTAAATCATATTTAATACCTAATCTCGGTTGAAAGGAATAAGTTTTATTCAAAAATAAAAACATTGCATTTAATCCTGTTGTTATAAACCATTTTGATGATAGAGCATATTTAGATTGAATATATACCTGACATAACCAAGTATTACCCTTAACCGAAAGCAATTTAAACACTTCGTGTGTTGGTTTCCAAATATGATTTTCTAAATTGTTATTAATAAAAATATTATTAAATATAGCACCATATTTAATTTTAAAACGACTATTTACCCTACTGTTCAACACCAGATTTATAGAATTTCGTCCTGATAAATAATTTGCATTATTAAGTCGGTAGTTTAAATATGCAGCTCCAATTGAATCTTGATTGTAAAAAGGTCTGTCGGCTAATGAAGATAATATTATTTTAAAATATGAATTATTATTTATTGGTCTGAAATACGAAAGAGCCACCACTCCCATTTCGGAGCCAGTTTTTTCGCCAATAAAATCGTTATTGTTTGTCCATTTTAACGAATCCAAAACTGGTTCAAAAACTGCTTTACTTGCACCACCAATTCCAAAAACTGATATACTACCTTTTTTTAAAGGAAAATTAAATTTAAAACTCAAGTCCTGAAATATTGGAACAGCATCTATTATTGAGATTCCTAATTTACTTAAAACAGCTAATGTAGAATAACGATAATTAATCAGATAAGATGATTTTTTAAATTTTGAAAATGGTCCCTCAGCTCCAATTTCAAATCCATTCACACCAAGTTGAGCAACATATTCGTGCTTTTCGTTATTTCCGTTTCGTAAATGCAAATCAAAAACTGCTGAAATTGCATTTCCATATTCTGCAGGAAAAGCTCCTGTAAAAAAATCAGAATTATCGAGCAAATTGTTATTAATCATACTTATTGCTCCGCCGGAGCTTCCTGCAACTGAAAAGTGGTTTGGGTTTGGAATATCAATACCATCTAATCGCCATAACATTCCAATAGGAGAGTTTCCGCGTACAATAATATCATTTCGTTCATCCGAAGAAATTGTTACACCAGCATATTTTGAAGCCATTCGCGATGGGTCGCCCCAATTACCAGCATATTTCGATGTTTCCTCAACTGTAAATGTACGTGTACTAATAGCAGCCATTTCATTAATTGCATCACTTTTTGATGATTTAGCAGTAACAACAACTTCATTAGCAATAATTACTGTTTGATGCATTTCGACAGTAAGAAATAATTCTCTACCCGAAATAACTTCAATGCCTTTTAAGTTCACATCGCTATATCCGACAAATGAAATTTTTAAATTATGTCGTCCAACAAGCACGTTTTCTATATAAAATTTTCCTTCAGAATTTGAAACAGTTCCTGTTTTAGATTTGAAATCATCTAAAATTACAGTTGCTCCGGGAAGTGAGATTCTGGTATCAGCATCAATAACAATTCCTTTAATTTTACTTTCTAATAGTTGTGCATTTATTGTTTGAACTGTATAAAATAAAACAATTATTTGTAAAATAGTCGTAAATGTTATATTAACAGAACAATGCATAATGTTGCAAATAAAATGTTTCAAAAAAATAATATTGTTAAATTAAAAGTTGAAAAATAATAATTTTTAAAATCAAAGCATTATTAAAAATTTATATAATTGCATGTTTTTTAAAGAAAATATAATTTTGATAAATAAAATAATTTTTGGCATTTTTCAGATATCAGTTAACAAATTCATTTTGGTGAAAATTTGGTGTTTTTGTGTTTTAATGGCTATTTTTTAGATATTTATATTTATGCCACCAAATCACCAAAACACTAAAATGCACAAAATTGTAAGCTACACTTCGGCTGTGCTCAGTATAAACTTTTATGACATTTTGAAAAACGTCTAATTTTTCGGTTTTGAAGTATATATTTTTAATATTATTAAGCATCTGCTCAAATTTCATTTTTGCCCAAGAAGTAGATATTTCAAATCTTTTTGAAAAAGATGATTATTTAATTTGTTTAAAAAAAACAAAAGAGCCATTTACAGGAATTATGATTTATAAAAATCCTGAAGGAATTATTGAATACAAAAAAGCTGTTGTTGATGGAATTGAAAATGGCAAAGCTTTATTTTATGATAAATCTGGTAACTTTGCTGGTGATGGCGAATATTTTAATGGTTTAGAAAATGGAAAATGGACTTGGTATTACAAAAGTGGTTTTAAAAAAGCAATTGGTTATTATAAAGATGGCATTAGTAACGGGCATTGGACTTATTGGTCAGAATCGGGGATTAAAGAAAGAGAGGGCAACATAATAAATGGTAAAGAAAATGGGAAATGGGAATATTACAGTGAAATGGGTTTAATTACTACTGAACGTTATTATAACTATGGGCTAAAAGATAGTGTTGAGATATGGTACTATGAAAATGGGCAAAAAATGTCGATACACAGATACGAATCCGGAGTAGAAAATGGCAAATTTGAAGGTTGGTTCAGAAACGGAAAAAAGAAGTTTGAAAGTTATTATATAAAAGGTGAAATTATTAATTACACAGAGTGGGACCAAGATGGTAAAGTTATTAAAAGTCAAAGTAATGAGTTAGAATTAAAAAATAATTAATAATTCAAATTAAAATCAGTAATTTCGTAAAAAAAATTAGAAAGTGAAGCTATTACCAATTATATTTTTATTGTTTGTAGGTTTATTTGCAAAATCGCAACAAAGTTTTGATGATAAAAAAAGAGCAGAAGCAATTTTTGCAATTTCAAAATATGTTACATGGCCAAATGATAAAGAAATAGATACATTTAAAATTGCTTTAATTGACCCAAATAATTCATTAGAAAATGCTTTAAAAACATTAGTTCAAACGCAAACATTATTGCATAATAAACCAATTCAGATTATTAGATTTTCATCAATTGAAGAAATAAATAATTGTGTAACAATTTTCGCAAACAATAATAACGGTTTTGATATTGATAAAATTTTAAAAAAGATATCAGGCAAACACACTTTGCTTATTACCGAGAATTATCCTTTTCATAAGTCAATGATAAATTATATTATTGTTAAAAACATTAGAAGATATGAGCTAAATGAGCCTAAATTAAAAGAAGAAGGTTTTATTTTAAATGAATTATTTGTTGCTGGTGCAGTTAAAACACAAGCCGACTGGGAATTGCTATATAAACAAACAGATGTGCAACTTCAAAAAGAAAAGGAAATTGTTGAAGCTCAAAATGTAGAAATTGAAAAACAAAAAAAGGAAATAGAAAATCAAAAGAAAGAAATAGCAATACAAGGAGAAAAAATAACAAAGCAAAGAGAAGAAATTGCAATTCAAATTAAACAAATTGAAAAACAAAAAGCCGAATTATATGGATTATTAAAACAAATAGGCGTTCAACAAAAGCTTTTAAAAACAAAAATAGAAGAGCTTAATATAAAAGAAGCAGAATTATTAACAAAGGATAAAGAAATTGAAGCAAAATCGAAAATTTTAGAAAGTCAGCAAAGTTCAATTGCAGAACAGGAAGCTAAAATAGATGAGCAAAAAAAAGTATTAAACGAGCAACTTGCAAAAATTGAGATGCAACAGCTTATTTTATATTTATTTATAGCAATTATTCTTTTGATTTCAGTAATGGGGTATTTTATATATAAAGCATATAAAGTAAAGAAAGAAGCTAATAGAGTATTGAAACAGAAGAATATCGAAATAATGGAGCAAAATGAAGAAATTCGTCAGCAAAAAGAAGAGATTACAGCCCAACGCGATGAAATTGAAACCCAAAAAGATGAAATAGTTATTCAAAGAAATACTGCGATAAGTCAACGTGACGAAATAACATTACAAAAAAAGGAAATTATGGATAGCATTTTATATGCCCGCCGTATTCAAACTGCTGTACTTCCACCATCAAAATTTATTTCGCAAATATTACCCGACCATTTCTTTATATATAACAAACCACGCGACATAGTTAGTGGCGATTATTATTGGATGGCTCAAAAAGATAATAAAACTATAATTGCTGCCGCAGATTGTACTGGACATGGCGTTCCCGGAGCATTTATGAGTTTGCTTGGAGTTTCGTTTTTAAAAGAAATTATAAATAAAATTGATGAAATAAAAGCAAATATAATTCTTGATATGCTCCGAGAATCAGTAATTAATGCATTAAATCAAGCTGGGGGCGAAAATGAAGGTCAAACTAAAGATGGAATGGATATGGCTCTTTGTGTTTTAGATTTTAATATTTCCGAACTTCAGTTTGCAGGAGCAAATAACCCGCTATATTTAATTAGAAATGGTGAACTTATTGAGACTAAAGCTGATAAAATGCCAATTGGCGTTTATGATTTAAAACAACCATTTTCAAATAATTTAATTAAATTAGAGAAGAATGATTCATTTTATTTATTTTCTGACGGATACGCCGACCAGTTTGGCGGACCAAAAGGAAAGAAATTTATGTACAAAAAGCTTAAAGAATTGCTCATTAGTGTTCAAGCTAATACAATGCAGGAACAAATGAATATTCTTGATAAAACAATAGAAGACTGGAGAGGTGATTTATTTCAAGTTGATGACCAATTAGTAATAGGTGTTAAAATATAAATTATTCGCAAACCCACTTTGTAGTGGTACTTCCATCATTTACTGGCTCTTCACTTTCTTTACTGTCTAATGCTGTATCACAGTATTCTGATGATGTTCCTTCTTGTTGAACAGAACCATCTGCATTACTAGTTGTAACACTTTTACATTTCTTACAATCTTTTGTGCAACTTGTAGCTACAAAAATTGCGAACAAAGAAACTAAAGTAAATAATAAAATCTTTTTCATAATTATTAATTTTTATGCAAAATTACAGCAAATTTTTTTAAAATCAAATTAAAAAAAATATTTTATAAACCAAGTTGATAATCAATAGAGTCATTGCCATTATTTAAAATTAAATTTGGATTTTCAATAAATTCTTTAATTTTTTTAAGAAAAAGGACTGAATCTTTCCCGTCTAAAATTCTATGGTCATAAGATAATGCGATGTACATCATAGGTCTTATTTCAACTTTACCGTTTATTGCAACAGGCCGCTCAATAATGTTGTGCATTCCTAATATTGCCGATTGTGGTGGGTTTAAAATTGGAGTTGAAAGTAATGAACCAAAAACACCGCCATTTGTTATAGTAAAAGTACCGCCTTCCATTTCTTCAAGTGATATGCGTCGTTTGCGAGCTTTTTCGGCTAAATTAAAAATTGATTTTTCGAGTTCAAAAATTGGACTTATATCAGCATTTCTTAATATTGGAACCATAAGTCCTTTATCAGTTTGAACAGCAATTCCCAAATCAACATAACTCGGGAAAATAAATTCATCATTTTCAATTTTGGAATTAACAACAGGAAAAAGTTTTAGTGATATTGCTGTAGCTTTTGCGAAAAAAGACATAAATCCAAGTTTAACACCATGATTTTTAAAAAACTCATCTTTATATCTATTTCTTATTGAAATAATTTCAGTTAAATCAACTTCGTTGAATGTTGTTAGCATTGCAGTTTGATTTTTAACAGCAACCAATCGTTCGCTTAGTTTTTTTCGTAATGATGACATTGCAATGCGTTCTTCGCTTCTATTTATAATAGTTTTATCATGATGTAAAGATTTATTTGCAATAATATTTTCAACATCTTTTGAAGTTATTTTACGTGAACCCAAAATAATATCATCAGCATTCAAATTATTTTCGAACATCATCTTTTGAGCAAGCGGAGTTATTTTAATTTCATCATTAATTTCAATTTCAGGTTTTGTAACAACTTGCTTAATTTCTTGTTTTACTTTAGCTTGTTCAACTTTTTGAGGTTCTTCTTGTTTAATGATTTCTTTAACAGAATCATCAATAGTACAAGCTGTTGCACCAATAGCAACATTATTACCTGCATCTACTATTATTTTTATTTTGCCCGATTCGGGAGCAATTAAAGGCAAAGTAGCTTTATCTGATTCAAGTTCTGCAACTTCCATATCTTTTGTAACAAAACTACCATCGGCAACTAACCAATTAGCAACAGTAACTTGCGATATTGATTCGCCAGGCGAAGGAACTTTAACTTCAATTATCATAATTATTCTTTATTAGAGATTCTTATAATTAAATTTTAATTGCCACGACCTGTCATCCTGAGCGAAGTCGAAGGAAGGTCGTGGTAATTGTGAAAAATGAACATTGGCTTTAGCCAAAACTTTTATTCGAAAATCCATGTAATTTCAAAAACTCGTTATATTCCTGTGTAAATGTTTTCTTTTTATGGTGTTCTTCTTGATTTAATATATATTGTCTCACTTTATCAATCGCCGATTCGCTAACTGACAGTGCAATATATTCATCCTGCCATTCAAATTTTTGCTTAATTAATTTTTGTTTGTTCACCCAGAATGAAGATTCGCCTTTGATTAGCATAGCAATTTTTGAAATTGTTTGTTCAGTTCCTAATGATATAAGAAGATGAATATGGTCATCAACACAATTTAATGTATCAATAAATATTTCTTTTGTTTTGCTATTTTCTTTAATGTGTAACAATAACAATAATTTTAATTCAGATGTGATTATTGGTATTCTGTTTTTAGTTGACCAAATAAAATGTATCATTACTTTTGTGTAGGGCATAATATTGTTTTGGCTAAAGCCAGATTTTTTATTTTTATATTCCACGACCTGAAGGTCGTGGCAACTTTTTATTTTTCATATTTCACGACCCGAAGGTCGTGGCAACTTACTGATTATTTTTAATCTAAAATAATTTGCGATTTTAATTTTTTTTGTAATAATTTATTCAAATTGTGTACTTTGTTACAAAACTACCATCGGCAACCAACCAATTAGCAACAGTAACTTGCGATATTGATTCGCCAGGCGAAGGAACTTTAACTTTAATTATCATAATTATTCTTTATTAGAGATTCTTATAATTAAATTTTAATTGCCACGACCTTTAGGTCGTGGTAATTATGAAAAATACACATTGGCTTTAGCCAAAACTTTTATTCGAAAATCCATGTAATTTCAAAAACTCGTTATATTCCTGTGTAAATGTTTTCTTTTTATGGTGTTCTTCTTGATTTAATATATATTGTCTCACTTTATCAATCGCCGATTCGCTAACTGACAGTGCAATATATTCATCCTGCCATTCAAATTTTTGCTTAATTAATTTTTGTTTGTTCACCCAGAATGAAGATTCGCCTTTGATTAGCATAGCAATTTTTGAAATTGTTTGTTCAGTTCCTAATGATATAAGAAGATGAATATGGTCATCAACACAATTTAATGTATCAATAAATATTTCTTTTGTTTTGCTATTTTCTTTAATGTGTAACAATAACAATAATTTTAATTCAGATGTGATTATTGGTATTCTGTTTTTAGTTGACCAAATAAAATGTATCATTACTTTTGTGTAGGGCATAATATTGTTTTGGCTAAAGCCAGATTTTTTATTTTTATATTCCACGACCTGAAGGTCGTGGCAACTTTTTATTTTTCATATTTCACGACCCGAAGGTCGTGGCAACTTACTGATTA
>MENF01000005.1:18113-19085 GCA_001769035.1 Bacteroidetes bacterium GWA2_32_17 | reverse complement strand
AGATGCAAAAAATTAAAATGTAGCAACACATCTTAAAAAATCTTTCTCCGAAAGAGCTTATTTTGCTCATAAGTTAAATGTAAAATCCGTTTAAAATTAAATGTTCAATGTCAAACAAACAATTAACAATGTTCAAGTAGTCGTTCTTTTCGCCCGTGTTGGAGTTATCTCCAACAAAGGCAAAGAAGTCCCCTTAATTAAAACGCTATTAAAGCAACTCCGGCAGAGAAGGGATATAATTCAGGTCCGTCGTTTTCTCCGAAAAGAGGTGTAAGTTCATAATTTGCAAACAATCTTATAAAACTATAACCGAGCCTGAAAGTAATTCCATAATGATAAGGTAATATTAAAAATTGTTCGCGTACTCTGTTTTTATATTCTTTATCCTTTTCTTTAAATATTTGGTGAGTATATGCATCAATAGCTAAACCTCCGATTGCACCTACCGAAAAAAATATTCTTTTGTTCTTTTTTCCTACTGGAAATTGAAATTCAAATAGCAGAGGTAAAGATAAATATACAACCGAAAACTTATTTTTAATAAAATTATGAATGGTATCGGTATAATAATTTAATGGTGAGGTATCTGCTAATAAAGTGATATTTTTTTTAAAATTATAATTATTTATTTCTAAAGCAGTTCCGGTGGTAATTCCTATTCTGTTTTTATATAAACCAATGTTATACTCAGAGAAATTAATGCTAACAGCCCGCGATTTCCATGGTAGTATTTCTAAAAAACCTTCTTCTATCTTTCCCGCTCCGTTAATATAGTTATTAAAACCTACTTCTAAACCAGCCCAATTGCCATGATAATTCAAATCTTCTTTATCGGATTCACGTTCTTTAAAAAAATTATTTGTTCTTTTGAACAGATTATGTTTAGAAGTATCTTGTTCCTGAGAAAAACATAACATCGCAGGCAATAAAATATTAAGTAGCAAATAAATTATTTTTCTCATACGAGAATAA
>MENF01000005.1:0-18079 GCA_001769035.1 Bacteroidetes bacterium GWA2_32_17 | reverse complement strand
ATAGTAATAAACATCTGATTGTTAATATAATAATCAAATCACATCATAATACAATGCGATAAATAAGCTACTTGCAGTCAATAATTTTTTGTTTCACTAAAAAATAATAAAATGACAACAAGTAGCATAACAAAAGTAATAAAAAATTCAACTCCAAAAATATTTCAAGATTTGAATATTGAACGGATAGGAAAAGAATTTAATTTCTATGAACGACAAACCAAGAAAATTAAACTAACAAATTTATTTATGAGTTTTTTTTTATGGCACTTAAAGGAAAAAACAGTTTTTCAATATGGTCTTCATTTCTTGGAGATATAATAAAAGAACCTGTTTCAAAGGTTGCTATTTGGAAGCGTTTGAATAAATTACAAATCGAATGTTTACAAGCTATTTTAGAAGAAACCTTTCAAATTAATATTAACAATAATAAATATTTGTCTTCAACAAAACAAATGGTATTATTTAGTCCTTTTAGTAATGTTTATATACAAGACAGTACAATAATATCAATACCCGACGAATTATCAAGTTTTTATAAGGGAAGTGTATCAAAAGGAAAACAAAAATCAAGTGTAAGAATACAAACGATATATGAATTAAAAAAAGGTAAATACATAGAATTTGATTTAGGAAGTTTCACAGATAACGATCAAGGATCATCAGGTAAAATAACAAAGATATTAAAAAAAGGAGATCTAATAATCAGAGATTTAGGATATTTTGCAATTAAAGTTTTTAAAAAAATCGCAGAAATGGATGCTTATTTTTTATCACGTTATAAATATGGGGTAAACATTTACGATAAAACAACAAAAGAAAAACTATCATTGAGAGATATTTTAAATAAGAATTTTGTTGATATAAATGTAATAATTGGTAAGGAAGAACAATTACACTGTAGAATGGTAGCTATAAAAATTTCTGATGCAATAGCAAACACCAGAAGACGAAAGGCAAAACAGAATAGAAATAAACGTGTTAATTATAGTGCAGAATACTATTTTTCATTAGGATGGGTAATATATATAACAAATGTAAAAAGGGATATATTTGAGTGTAAAAAAATAATGGCAGCTTATCGTTTTAGATGGCTTATTGAAATTATTTTTAAAGCATGGAAAAGCAATTTTAATATTGTTAAATTAGTTCCTGAAAAACCTAAAGCAAACAAAAACTCTAAAACCGACTTAAAAAATTATAAACATAGAATTGATACGGTAATATACATGATGTTAATATTCATTGTAATATTTCAGATAAAGATATATTTGCACTTTGTTTTTATGATTATAGAAAAATATCAAAAGCTTATTAGCTTATTAAAATTATCAGAATATGTTGCAATTAATATAGAAAGAATTTTTAAAAGCAACAATTTAAATGAATTTGAAGTTGCGATTGCATATTATACTACTTATGAAAAAAGAAAGAAAAGAAAAAATTATTTAGAAAGATTCTTATTATCTGATAGTTATGAATATTAGGTTAACGCCAATGCGATTTATCGGAACAAGTCGTTGCAAAAATGGCTTATTAATAGATTGAATAGTTACATTTTTTTTTTAAATAATTCTTAACGATATTTGCTTTATGAGAATGATGTTACCTTTTGGAATTACTATTGCTATTTATCTGCTAATCGAATTACTGTTTATTTTCGGAGTTAAATCGTTACTAAATAATAGAATATGTAAACTTTTTTATTGGATTAATTCGATTATAACTGTTGTTTTAATTGTAACAATTACAATTTTTTATATTCAAATTCGAAGTAATGGTAATTTTATTTCCTATACTAATATGTTTTATGGAATCACGTATTTTATGTTATTATTGGTTACAAAATTAGTTTTCGTTACTTTCTTTATTATAAATCAGATACTTAAATATGTTATTAGATTTGTTATTAGGAAAAAAAATAAGTTTATAATTGTTACTTATATCGGACTTGTTTTTAGCATATTAACTTTTATTACAATAACTTATGGAATGTTTATTGGCAAAAACGATTTTACAGTCAGAAATGAAAAAATAAGTTCAAGCAAAATTCCTCAATCATTTAACAAATTAAAAATCGTTCAAATATCTGATATTCATATAGGAAGTTTCTATTACAATTCTGATAAATTAATAAGTGTTGTTAATACAATTAATAAGTTAAATCCCGACATTGTAATATTTACTGGCGATTTAGTTAATAATTTTGCAGAAGAAGCCGATGGTTATGATACTTGTTTTGCAAACATTAAAGCTAAATATGGCAAATATGCGATTCTTGGTAATCACGATTTTGGTGATTATTCTGTTTGGCGTACACCAGAAACAAAACAAGTAAATTTAGAAAAAATTATTTCTCATTATAATGCGATGGGATTCAAATTATTACGTAACAGCTCCGAAATTATTTCAAATGGAAAAGACAGTATTACAATCGCCGGAGTTGATAATTGGGGCTTACCTCCTTTTAAACAATATGGCGATTTAAAAAAATCAATAAAAGAAATATCACCAGACTTGTTTTCAATAATGTTAAGTCACGACCCAACTCACTGGGATAAGGAAATTAAATTCTACAAAAATATTGATATCACATTCTCTGGTCATACTCATGGAATGCAAATGGGATTTGAAAAATTTGGAATTAAGTGGAGTCCCGTGCAATATCGTTATAAACAATGGGCAGGATTATATCAAAATAATAACAACTATCTCTACGTTAATCGTGGATTGGGTTGTATTGGCTTTTTGGGCAGAATTGGTATGCCTCCCGAAATAACTTTAATAGAGATTTATAAAAAATGATTTTTTTAAGTTCCATATTAAGAGATATTTGGCATTATACAAATTATTGGTCTCAATATTTGATAGCAGTTATAATTGTTATTGTTATTATATATTTAATACTTGAGCACCGTGACCCCAATAAAACTTTATCGTGGATTTTAGTAATTATCCTTGTGCCTATTGTTGGGTTAATTTTATTTTACTTTTTAGGAAAAAATTATCGGAAAAAACGAATTTTCACAAAAAAAGGTATTGCAGACATACGACAAACCGAAAAGCTTATAGCATGGCAATCGGAGCATTTATTGGACGATTTGGATATTAAAAACACCAATGTGTTATCAAAAATTGGTATAATTAAACTTCTGATAAATAACAATAAAGCACTTTTAACACACAACAATAAAGTTACAATTTTAAATAATGGAAACGAAACATTTCCGGCAATTTTTGAAGCATTAAAAAATGCTAAACATCATATTCACCTTGAATATTACATGATTGAAGAAGGTGAAATAGGTGAGCAATTAAAATCAATATTAATAGAAAAAGCAAAACAAGGTGTTGAAGTTAGATTGATATACGATGACGTAGGCTCATGGGGGCTTAGCAATGAGTATATAAACGATTTAGCAGATGCAGGAATTAATGCACACGCTTTTATCCCTGTTCGTTTTCCACGTTTTGCTCAAAAAATTAATTTCAGAAATCATCGTAAAATCATTATTGTTGATGGAAAAACAGGATTTATTGGCGGTTTAAATTTTGCCGACCGTTATTTATATGGAGTTCCAGATGTAGGATTTTGGCGAGATACTCATTTAAAAATCGAAGGCACATCGGTTGGCAGTCTGCAAGTAATTTTCTTAACCGATTGGTATTTTACTACCGACCAGCTTTTAAATGAACAAATATATTTTCAAAAGTTTAATCCTTGCGAAAAATGCTTGGTACAAATTGCAACAAGCGGTCCCGACTCCGATTGGGATAGTATTATGCAGGCATATTTTTATACAATTTCCACAGCACATAATTATTTGTACATATCTACCCCATATTTTATTCCAAACGAAAGTATTTTAACTGCAATAAAAACAGTTGCTTTAAGTGGTGTTGATGTAAAAATTATTTTACCAAGTCGTAACGATTCAAAACTTACTTATTATGGCTCAATGTCGTATATTAAAGAATTACTTGAAGCAAACGTAAGTATATTTATGTATAACAGAGGATTTACTCACAGTAAAGTTTTAATTGTTGATGATATAATCAGCTCAGTTGGAACTGCAAATATGGATTTAAGAAGCTTCGACCAGAATTTTGAAGTGAACGCTATTATTTATGACGAAAAAATTTCAGTAAAACTTAAAGAGTTTTTCTTAGAAGATTTAACATATTGCGAGAAACTAAATTTAGAAACTTATAACAAAAGACCTATTGCAAGAAGAATTGCTGAGGGTATTGCAAGAATTTTTAGTCCGATTTTATAAATAAAATTTATTTTAAATAAACAGAATATTTCTTAATTTTGTATAATAAAAAAACAGATACAATGCCAGAAATATCAAGGTTTTATGGAATAATAATTCGGATGTATTTTGCTGACCACAATCCTCCTCATTTTCATGCAGAATATCAAGGATTCAAAGCTGAATACGATATTTAAAGTTTAAATGTTATTAATGGAGAACTGCCTAAAAGAGCACATGCACTTGTGTTAGAATGGGCATCAATACATAGGAAAGAATTATTAAATAACTGGGAATTAGCCACAAAGCCAGATTCATTAAAAAATATAGAGCCATTAGATTAAAAATAACATGAATGAAGTGATTGACATAAAGGTATTAGATAATTTTCAAATTTGGATAAAATTTAATGATGGTATTGAAAAAATCATTAATTTTAAAAGGTTCTTTGGTAAAGGAATAACTAAAGAATTATTAAATTATGACAATTTTAAGAAAGTATCAATTGAGCCAGGCGGAGGTATTTCATGGTATAATGGTTACGATTTCTGTCCTAATTATCTTAAAGAATTAGAATAACTTCACTACAAACAGGATTAATTTGGTTCCGATAGCAATCGGAATCAACAAAGGCACTAAAAATTTGTATATTTAAATAAAATTATTACTTTTACAATTGAAATTCAAAAATATGAAAAACCTGATAAAATTTGACTGGGCAGTAAAACGGCTGTTGAGAAACAAAGCCAATTTTGGTATTCTTGAAGGTTTCTTATCCGAATTACTTAACGAAGATATAAAAATAAAAAGCATACTTGAAAGCGAAAGCAATAAACTTAACAAATATCAGAAATTTAATAAAGTTGATTTGCTTGTAAAAAACAGCAAAGCAGAACTGATTATTATTGAAATACAAAACAATCAAGAACACGATTATTTATTGCGAATTTTATTCGGAACCTCTATTTTGTTGGTTAATAATATAGACGAGGGAATGGATTATTCGCAAATTAAAAAAATAATATCTGTAAATATTGTTTACTTTGACTTAGGACAAGGCAACGACTATATTTATCATGGAACAACACAGTTTACAGGATTACATACAAAAGATATTTTAAAATTAACGAAAGAGCAGGAAAGTTTATACCATACTGCAAATATTTCAAAAATTTACCCGGAATACTACGTAATCAAAGTAAACCAATTTAACGATATAGCCAAAGACACTTTAGATGAATGGATTTACTTTTTTAAGAAAGATGAAATAAAAGACGAATTTAAAGCCAAAGGCATTAAAGAAGCAAAAAAACAATTAGATATTTTAAAACTCAGTGATACCGAACTAAAGGAATATGAAAACTATATTGAACATCAGCGCTACGAAAGAAGTTTAATTGTATCGAATTATAAAGTAGGAAAAATTGAAGGGAAAAAAGAAACAGAAATTGAAATTGCCAGAAACCTTCTCAAATCAGGTGTTGCAATTGAAATAATAATCAAAACAACAGGGCTTTCAAAACAGGAAATTGAAAATTTATAATAAATTATTTATGTTTGATGCTCTTTTCTTAACAAATCATTTACTGTTTTTACCGGGTTAAATGTTATTAAAGGAACTTCAACAAAAATAGTATTCCAATTTGCCATTGCACCATTCCATAAACCGGGTAATTCAAGTGCCTTTAATTCACTTCCGTCTTTCGATTTTTTAGAAATAAAACCAGTATTTTGGTCAATAAAGTTTTTTAAATCGAATTTTTCGCCTTTATAATTATAAACCGAGCAAACTAAATCGACAGGATTAAAATGTGTAGCTTTTTTGAATATATTTAATTGATTATCATCTCTTTGATTTATTTGCGAAGATTCTATAATTTGAAGTGATACAACGCTTTTTGCATCGTTTACCCAATATGGACCACCTCCTGGCTCGCCTAAATTTTTAACCATACCACAAACTCTAATTGGACGATTTAATATTTTAAAATAATCATTAACGTTATAGTTAGATTTTGAATAATCTATGAAGAAGTTCAAACGATAAAATTCTGTAATTTCTTTTATTATGCTTTCAGACTTTTCACCTTTATCAATTCTAACAAGAAAACTAAAAATCTCATTTCTTAATTTTATTAAAATACCACCAATTACTTTTTTATACTTTATAGTTTCGTTTTTAAGTTTGTCGGTTACTACATTATCAATGTTCTTAATAAAAGTTATATTACCATCTAATTCATTCAAATTTTCAATTAAAGCCCCATGCCCGCCAGGTCTGAAAAAAAGTTTATTATTCGATATTCTGAAAGGTTTATTATCAAGTGTTACTGCAATTGTATCGGTTGATGGTTTTTGAATAGAATACGAAATAATTAATTTAATATTAAACCTTTGCTGATATTTACTTTTTACAATTGTTACTAATTTCTTAAAATTCGACAAATGCTCTGGAGTAACAGTAAAATGGATATATACTTTATTATTTTTTGACACACAATATTTTGCACCCTCCACCAAATGTTCTTCTAATGAAGTTCTGATTTCATTTTTATATCTATGAAAACTTAATAAAGCTTTAGACAACTCACCATAATTTAATCCCTTTTTTGTTAGCAATGCACTTATAATACTTACATAATTGTTTTGATTAAACTCCTTGTCTATTTTGACATTATACATGCTTTTAAGAGTGAAAACCAACTCGTTGTAAAATGCAAAATCTGTTAATTGTTTAAAAAACTGAAAAATATTTTTATATTTGTCCAAAGTTATATTATTACTGCCGTCCCATTCGTCTAAAAAATTATATAAATCTTTAAACATTCTTGTAGCTGCACCTGAAGATGGTACAAACTTTACGATTTTTTCGTTTTTAGAATTTTTGTCGTAAAACTTTTGCAGTTTTTTAATTTCATTTTCAGAAAACTTCTTTACACCATCATTAATAGTTGCAGGGCGGTTTAAATTAACGAATGGGAAACCATTTTTAAAAAAATCAATTTGTTTTTTAATAACTCCGGGATTTATCCCAAGTTCATTCATTTGTTCTATATCTTTTTTACTAAACATAAAATTGAAATTTTTGTAACTAATCAGTGTCAAAATTACTTTAATTTTTTATTAAGTTCGTATCATATTTCCCGCAAATATTATTCACGCAAAGACGCAATGCCCGCAAAGTTTTAAGCTCGCAGAGTTTAAAAAAATCATTAATGATTTTTTTCTTTGCGAACTAACAATTTGTAAATCATATAAACAATTTTATTTCGTATTTCATCATTTTGAGCGTTTTCTATATATTTTTTTCTATTTTCTTTGCGCCTTTGCGTGATAATTCTTATACTGAATAGTTACAAATTTTTTAATATTTGTTTATAAGTTTTGCAAATTTATAACTTATTAATGTAAAAAGTGGTGCAAAAACTATATCTATTGTATAATGAATATGCTGAAGTAATAAACAAATTGCAACAATAAAAGTCAGGATTAAAAAAAAGATTTTAATCGTCTTATTATCAATAACTAGATAAAACAAAAAAACAGTTGCAATATGCCCCGAAAAAAATAAATCTTTTAAATTTAATCGTCCCGAATAAAACGAACTTTCCAAAATAATATCGTGCAAAGGAATTATTCCTTTTGGCGGTTCGAGTGGAAATAAGTACATAGTAACCATTCTTAAAATCAGAATAATAATATAAGAATGTAATGTAATTAAAACAACTTTTGGTTTCGAAATTATTGAAAATACTCCAAAAATAACGATTAAATATGTCAATAAAAAAATAGTGTATTTTAAATTAACCGGGCTTATTAAATTTAAAACAAAATCGTTAATTACATTGCCTGCCCTATATTCATTAAAAGTTAAAAATTCAGTAACACATATTAATACAATTGTCAGAATTGGTATTGTAATTAATACTTTTAACAAAAAGTTTTTTTGCTTAAACGCTAATTTCCAATTATTTAATAAAACTTTCATCGGACAAAAAATTATTTTTCAAAAATAATAAATTTGCATACCTAAATTTCAACCAATTATAAAACAATAAACAATTTTAATAATTTTGGAATTATTTTTAAACAAAATATAGGTTTTAAAGTCTAACCACTTGTTTTAAAAATAGCTTATGCTCAAAAATATAATTCTAATCACATTAATTTTAACATTCTGTTATAAATATTCATTATCGCAAGATAAACGTCAAATGGATGGTTTTGAGGGCGAAATAACAGGAAAAATAGTTGACAATGCTTCAGGAAAGCCAATGGAATATGCAAATATTTCTATTTTTTCGCTCCGCGATTCATCACTCGTTAGCGGTGCAATTACTGATGCTAAAGGTTTTTTTAAAGTAGAAAAATTAAAACCTGGGTTTTACAAAGTTAAAGTTGATTTTATTGGATATGAGCGATATATAAACACTGCAAAAGTAAATCCTCAAAATCCTTCAGCAAATATTGGAACAATAAAATTAAAACCAGCTACTACTCAACTTTCTGAAGTTGAAGTTAGTAGCGAAAAGCCACTTGTAGAATTTTCATTAGATAAAAAAATAATTAATGTAGAAAAAAATATTATTACTGCCGGCGGTTCGGCAACCGATATTCTTCGAACAACACCATCAGTTTCGGTTGACATGGACGGTATTGTGAGTTTAAGAGGAAGCACAAATGTTACAATTCTAATTGACGGAAAACCATCAATGCTGACAAGTGGAGATAAAGCGGCAATTTTAGAACAAATTCCCGCCAGCACAATCGAAAGTATTGAACTAATTACAAACCCATCTGCCAAATATGACCCCGAAGGTATGGCAGGAATAATTAATATTAAAACAAAAAAAGAAAAACGCAACGGTACAAACGGATTAATTACATTAAATTATGGAACATGGGAGAAATATGGGGCTTCTGTTAACTTAAACCGCAGAACAGGTAAATTTAATTTTTATGCAAATTATGATTTTAAAAATAACGATAGAAACGGATACAGAAAACACTATAGAGAATTATACAATAATGATACTCTTGTTTCAATTTATAATATTTTATCAGAAAGAAAATCAAGTTCTTTATCGCATACTTTTAAAGGTGGATTAGATTATAATTTATCGCCAATGACCACAATAAATGCAAGTGGAACTTATAGAATGGGTGGGCATTCAGGAGGAGATTACAATACATATTTAATTTACGATAATTTATACGATTTAACTCAAAGCTACACACGAGACGAAATTTCAAATGAAGATAATAATAATACAGATTTAACCCTGGGATTTAAAAAGAAATTTGAACTAAAAGACAGAGAATTAACTGCTGATGCATATTATTCATTGAGCAATGAAAATGAATCAAATAAATATATTCAGAATAACATTTTACCTGATACAATAACTCCTGAGCAAAAATCAATAGATGATAGTAAATTTAAAAATTTTACTTTTCAATCAGATTATACACATCCAATTAATGAGAAAACAAAATTAGATGCAGGAGTAAAGTACATGCTCCGTTCAACCGATGATGATTATAAATTCTCGAATTACGATACTATTTCAAGTGATTTTTATAATGACACCAATCTTTCAAACCATTTTGTTTATACCGACCAGGTTTATGCTGCATACATAACTGTTTCTAAAGAATGGAAAAAATTTAGCTTTCAGGCAGGGTTAAGAGCCGAGCAAACAGAGCAAAATGGTAATCAGGAAACAATGGACTCTATATACAAAAATGATTATTTTAGTTTTTTCCCAAGTTTTCATACGAGCTATAATTTACCAAAAGATAACAAATTGCAAATAAGTTATAGCCGAAGAATTAACCGCCCTTCAATTCGCTCTATGAATCCATTTATTGATGCTTCCGACCCACTAACTATGCATACAGGTAACCCATATTTAAAACCGGAATATATTAATTCGTATGAAGTTGGACATATTAAAGATTGGAAAAAATTCTCGTTAACTTCATCACTGTTTTTTAAACAAACCAACGATGTAATTAGCAGATACAGACTTGTTGATAGTATTGGGGCAATTACAGTAATGCCAATAAATGTTGCAAAAGCAGAATCGTATGGTTTTGATTTTATTATTTCTTATCAACCTGTTAAATTCATTCGTTTGTCGGGTGATTTTTCATGGTTTAAAACTACTTTAAGCGGAAGTAACCTTGAAACAGATTTAACAAGTTCAATTTTCAGTTATAACGGAAAGTTTAATGCATCAGTTTTTCTACCAAAAAACTTTTCGTTTCAAGTGAATTTTAGGTTAGAGGGACCATCTGTAATGGCACAGGCAATCAGAAAGGAGTTTTACACAGTAGACGCCGGATTAAGAAAAGATTTTAAAAATAAAAAAATATCATTATCGCTTCGTTTCAGCGATATATTTAATACAATGAGATTCAGGGTTGTTACTAACGACCCCACTTTAAAAGCCCAAATGGAATTTAAACGCCAAAGTCAAGTTGCATACATAACATTTAGCTACAGAATTAACGAAGGCAACAAACAAAAAGAAAAAAATAAAAACGTTGATATGAATGGTGGCGGAGAAATGGATATGGGGGAATGATTTTTTTCCAAATTCCAAATACCAAGTTCCCTTTAGCGATTAAGGGCAAAAAAAATTGAAAATTATAGGAATTATTAATTTTAAATCCCCTTAATTATTTAAAATTTTATTTATTTTTACAAAAAATATATAAAATGGCTTCACTTAACAAATTAAAACCAACCGAAGTATTTCAACAATTCGAAGAAATATTAAAAGTTCCACGTCCTTCAAAAAAGGAAGGGAAAATAATAATG
The DNA here is from genome assembly GCA_001769035.1 of Bacteroidetes bacterium GWA2_32_17. Classification (GTDB taxonomy): domain Bacteria; phylum Bacteroidota; class Bacteroidia; order Bacteroidales; family GWA2-32-17; genus GWA2-32-17. The sequence continues at coordinate 6,997 of MENF01000005.1, read as the reverse complement.
TTTTTGCTTGATTTTGCAAAAAAACATAATTTAAAAGTTAAAAAAGATAGTGTTGGCAATGTTTTAATATTGAAACCTGCAACTAAAGGATATGAGAAAAAACAAACCGTTGTTTTACAATCGCATATTGATATGGTATGCGAAAAAAACAATAACATTAAGCACGATTTCGATAAAGATTCAATAATCCCTGTTATTGATAAAGAATGGGTTAAAGCAAAAGGAACTACTTTAGGTGCCGATGATGGAATTGGAATTGCAGCACAATTAGCTTTATTAGCTTCTAAAAAAAATCAGCATGGTAAAATAGAGTGCTTATTTACAGTTGATGAAGAAACCGGATTAACAGGTGCTTTTGCTTTAAAACCCGGCTTTTTTACCGGAAAAACATTGTTGAATTTAGATTCCGAAGACGAAGGTGAATTATTTATTGGTTGTGCCGGTGGTAAAGATACAGTGGCAGCTTTAAAATATACAAACAAAAAAACACCTGGCAAACAAGTTGCACTAAAAATATTAGTAAGCGGATTAACAGGAGGACATTCGGGTGATGACATTCATAAAGGTTTTGCAAACGCTTTAAAAATTTTAACAAGATTTTTGTGGTTTGTTAACCAAAATTATGGTTTACGATTATCGAAATTCGAAGGTGGAAATTTAAGAAATGCTATTGCTCGTGAAGCTTCTGCAACTTTTGTTGTAACAAGCAAACTACCCAGAAAAATTATTCAGGAATTTGAAAAATTTTCAGCAAATATAAAATCAGAATTTTCTGTAACTGAACCAAATATCACATTAACAATTGAACTATGCGACAAGCCACAAAATGTGATTGATAAAAAATCTCAATTTCGTTTACTAAATGCTTTATATGGTTGTCCACACGGAGTTATTGCTTGGAGTCAGGAAATGCCAGGATTAGTTGAAACTTCAACAAATTTAGCTTCAATAAAATTTATTTCAAAAAATAAAATTGAAGTAACTACAAGTCAACGAAGCTCAGTTGAATCGGCTAAAAATGATATTGTAAATATGGTTTCAAGTATTTTTATTTTAGCTGGTTTTAATGTTAAAAATTCTGACGGTTATCCCGGTTGGAAACCAAACACAAACAGTAAAATTCTGAATATAAGCAAAACCGCTTATAACAAACTGTTTGGGAAATATCCAATTGTTAGAGCAATACATGCCGGTTTAGAATGTGGTTTGTTTTTAGAGAAATATCCAAAACTTGATATGATTTCATTTGGTCCTACTCTACGCGGAGTTCATAGTCCAAGCGAAAGATTGCAGATTAGTACAGTTCAAAAATTTTGGGATTTGTTATTAGAGATATTAAAGAATGTACCTTCTACAAAATAAAAAAAGGATGCATTTGCATCCTTATTTATTTATTCACTTTGGCTTTCGCCTTGTGTTTTTATTTTAACGTTTAAACTATCTGTTTGGATAATTGTGTCATTTGTTTTTTCGATACAATTACAATCTCTGGCAACTTTTACAAATTTGTTATCAGCAGGTTCCCATCCTATTATAGCATATAAAACAAAAAAGCCAACAATGTATGCAAGTATAACATGCCAGCCATATTTTATCCATTTAAAAACATCTCTAGCCTCGCCAAATTTATTTGTAATAGCAACACCGGCAGATGAACCAAACCAAATCATTGAACCACCAAAACCAACAGTATAAGCTAACATTCCCCAGTCGAAACAGCCCTGCTCTAAACATAATTTTGTAAGTGGAATGTTATCAAAAACAGCCGAAACAAAACCTAAAATAAATGCTGTTAACCATGATGCTGATGGCAAATCGTCAACTGGCATTAGCGATGCGGCAGTAACTAAACATAATAAAAATATTGTTCCTTTAATTGCTCCAGAAATTTCACCCCATGGAGTTTTTCTAACAAATGAACCAATAATAATGGCAATCCAAACTCCTAAAGCGGGCATATCATACAAGAAATTAGAAAGAATTGCTCCAATTAAAATTAACCCAACAATAATTATTTTGCCCCAATCAATTTTTGCACCCTGTTTTGCATCTTTAGCAATTCTTTGATATTTATCTTGCTGGTGGGAAGCGAACCATGCAACTATTAATAATGCAACCCCAGCAGCAACATAAGCATGTACAACATTTAACGGACTTACGCCTTCAATCCACATCATTGTTGTAGTTGTATCGCCAACAACCGAGCCGGAACCCCCAGCATTACTTGCTGCAACAATACCTGCAATATAACCAATGTGTACTTTGTTTTTAAAAACGATTAGAGCAATTGTGCCCCCAATCATTGCTGCAGCAATATTATCCAAGAATGAGGAAAGAACAAAAACTAAAACTAAAAGTACAAATCCACCTTTCCAATCGTTGGGCAAATATTTTGGAATAATATCCGGAACTCCGGATTCTTCAAATATTTTTGCCAATAATGCAAATCCTAACAATAAACCCAAAAGATTTAAAATTGTTGACCATTCTCCCTGCCTTAAACCTTTATAAATTATTTGCTCATTAAAAGAATTTTCGCCAAAAAAATGATGAAATAAATTAAATTCAGAATCGAAAATAAATTTGAAAATTAAAATTGTAGTCAAACCAATTATTGCTACCCAAAATGTTTGCTTATGAAACAAAGCAACACTAACTAAAGTTAATGCAAATAAAATAAACTCAAATCTAATTCCTCCGATTGATGGTATTGAACTACCTTGAGCAATAGCTCCTATTGGTAGTAAAAGCATTAAAACGGGCATTAATAAAAACAACAATTTTTTTGACATAAAATATTAATAAAATAATTCACATATAATCAACATCATAAAACAAAAATGGCATTAATTATTTTTTAAAAATAATTATGTTTTTTTTGATAAAATGTAAATTATAAATGTTTTTAATAAAACAATTCTATTTTTTGATATAATTCAAAAAACAAATTGTAGGAATTGAAAAAAAACTAATAAAACACAATTATTTTATTTAAGCGAGTAATAACATCTTTGAGGTGAGCGTATTTTTCCTTCGGCAACCAAACTTTTAATTGCTTTATCAACTTCTTTTTTATCAATTCCTGATAATTCAGCAATTTCGCCACCTTTCATGGGTTTTCCACTTTTTTTCATTGCTGATAAAACTTTTTCTTTTGAGTCCATTTTGTGATTTTTTATAAATTTAATTTTGTAAAGTTATTAATAAATATTTTTTTTTCTTATCTTCGCTAAATTAAAAAATATGTTTATGGAAGAATTACAAAACAAATACGATAAAAATTTAAAGACAAAAGGTGCCGGTTGCCTTGGTGCTACTATGTTAATAATAATAATAGGAATATTTTTATTAATAACATCATTTATTGCATATCAATATTATAATGGTTTGGTAACACGCGAAGAAAAAGTAAATGCTCAATGGGCACAAGTTGAAACACAGTATCAACTTCGTGCTGACCTAATTAACAATCTGGTTTCAACAGTAAAAGGTTACGCAACTCATGAGCAAACAACATTAACAGCTGTAACCGAAGCCCGTTCAAAAGCATCTTCAATAACAATTAGCCCTGAAAATTTGAATGATGAATCAATTCAAAAATTTGAGCAAGCTCAGGGAGAACTGAAATCAAGTTTACAAAGATTAATGGTTGTTGTTGAACAATATCCAAATTTAAAAGCTGACCAGAGTTTCATAATGCTTCAATCAAAGCTAAGCCAGATAGAAGATAAAATTGCTACCGAACGCAGTCTTTTTAATGAATTTGCAAAAGATTATAATGTCGCAATTCGTAAGTTTCCACGTAATTTATTTGCAAAAATGTTCGATTTTAACGGCAAATCGTACTTTAAAGCTGCCGAAGGAGCTGATAAAGTTCCTATTGTGAAGTTTTAATAATTGTTTTGAAATGTATTAAAACTAATAGTCAAAATTTATACTCACTGACTTTGTTTGTGTCTGCACAAACGGTTTACAATTTCTTTTTAAACAAGTGATGCACTTACCTTGTTTGTGAGGACACAAACAAGGGCGAAAAACAATAAAATTATGGATGCTCAACCAAATATAATAGAAACTGTAAGGAACTTTGCTTTAGAAATTAAAAATAAAGGAATTAAATTAAATAAAATTTACCTTTACGGTTCTTACGCCAAAAACATGCAATTACCTCACTCTGATATTGATGTAGCATTAATTTCCGATGATTTTATAGGTGTAGGTTTTGTAGATATTAAAAAATTTATTAGTGTTTTAAGAAATTATATCCTTATTCAGCCCAGAACATATTATACAAAGGATTTTGATAAAGGCGACCCTTTTATTGAAGAAATAAAAAAAACAGGAAGAGAAATCGTTATTTAGTGTCTGTCCTTATAGTCCAAGATTTTTAAAACGAAAACCACAACTTTTAAGAACCAAGTCCCAAGTCTCAAATCCCAAGCCCCAAACTTGGAATTTGGGATTTGGAATTTGGGATTTTTATACTTACATTACTCTTTAACTATATTCCCTTTTCTTAATAACACCATTGTAGCTCCAAAACCATATTCTTTAAACGAGGCATCTTGGTATTGAAGGTGTTTGTATAAATCATCAAGTTCTTTTCGGATTGCCATTTTTAAAGTACCATTACCTATACCGTGAATAAATACAATTTTATTTACTTTATTTTTTATAGCACTTTCAAGTTCGCTTCTAAATTTACTTAACTGAATATTTAACATTTCGGTATGGGATAAACCTACTGTACTGTCAATTAATTGATTAATATGTAAATCTACTTCAGTCAAAACAGGTTCAGGTCTCTTTTTGAATTTTATAGATAAATCAGGTTCTACAATTTCTTTTACTAAAATAATTTCAGATATATTTTTTAAAGATTGTTTCTCTTTTTCATCATCATTGAAATCAGTTCCCAATTGAATAATCCAAGCAGGATTATTAAAATATTCGTTATCTTTAAAAGTACTGTCAGTTAATAATTTATACGACTTTATTTTAAGTTCTTCATTAATTACATTTTCAGTTTTATAAATCCCTTTTTTAAACTTAATTATTTGAATTGTTATACTTTTTATTGTTGGATATGACTCTTTTGCAATTGTAGAAATGTTTATTTTTTCAAAACCATCTGCTTCGCCCGAGTCGAGCAATGCATGCTCATTTCCTTCATTAATACCAATGGAGTAAAGCAAAATAAAATCGGAATCATTTATTAAATAGACACTTACACCATCTTCACCATCTTTTTTATTATTCTCAGGAACGAATGCTATAAAAATATTATCATTTTGTTTTGAAGAGCTTTTTTTATATTCGTTAATAGTTTTATCGGAGCTATAATTCTTATTTTCAGCAACTTTACTTACTGGCAAATCATCATCAAAAGCAATTTCTTCTCTTTCAGCATAATTATAATTAATTAAAAAATCGTTTTGTTTTATATTTTTTTCGGGTGTTTTATCTTCATTTTTAGAAGTTTTTTCATCAGATTTTTTATTAATAATTATCAATTGAGAAACATTTACTGGTACTTCAAAACCCTCTTCAATAAGCACGTAAGCGGTATTGTCTTTTAGTCTAGTAACTTTTCCGCCACCTACATCATTTAAAAAACGAACTGTATCACCTACACAAATTGCCATAGTAATAATTTTAAACCATAAAGTTAATTATTTTTGCAAACATGATTAATATTGACCCACGAAATATTTTAGCTTCAGAATTTGATTACGAACTTCCTCAGGAAAAAATTGCAAAATTTCCTTTAAATAAAAGAAACTTATCAAAACTTTTAGTTTATAAAAACAAAAAAATTTGTGAAGATGTTTTTTCAAATATAGCAAATTATATACCTGATAATTACTTACTTGTATTAAATGATACAAAAGTAATTAATGCAAGATTAGAATTTTACAAGGATTCGGGAGCAAGAATTGAAATTTTTTGTATAGAGCCACATAATCCTTCTGAATATTCAATTTCATTTTCGCAAACAAAAAAATGTCAATGGAAATGCTTGGTAGGAAATATTAAAAAGTGGAAAAATAATTTTCTTTCAAAAAAAATTAATCTTCAAAATGTGGAAATTACATTAAACGCAAAATTAATTTCAAATGAGAAAGAGTTTCAAATTATTGAATTTGAATGGAATTACCATATAAATTTTTCCGAAATAATTGAAAAATATGGAGAAATTCCAATTCCACCTTATTTGAATCGTAAACCAGTAGCAAGTGATAAAATTCGTTATCAGACTGTTTACTCAAAAATAGATGGCTCGGTTGCAGCACCTACTGCTGGATTGCATTTTACTGATAATGAATTTGTTGAATTAAATAAAAAAAATGTTTCAATTGATTATTTAACATTACATGTAGGTGCCGGAACTTTTATACCTTTAAAAAACGTAAAATTAGGCGAGCATCAAATGCATACCGAACATTTTCAAATTTCGTTACAATTAATTAAAAATTTAATAAAATTTTATCCAAAAATTATTGCAGTTGGCACAACTTCGGTTAGGACACTCGAAAGTTTATATTATATTGGGATTTTATTAGAAAACAATAGAAAATTAGAGCAAATATCTGTAAATCAATGGGACGCATATAACAATAAATTAAAAACAGAACCATTATTCGCTTTAAAAAGCATCAAAAATTATATGCTATTTAATAATTTGAATGAATTAAATGCTTCAACTTCGATTATGATATCGCCAGGTTATAATTTTAAATTTGTTTTGGGTTTAATAACAAACTTTCATCAGCCAAAAAGTACTTTATTAGCTTTAGTAACTGCAATGGTTGGCAATAATTGGAAAGAAATATACGATTATGCTTTAAATAACAATTTCCGTTTTTTAAGTTACGGAGATTCCTCTATACTATTTAGTGCCTGTCCATAAAGTCAAAGATTTTCAAAAATGAAAGCCCAAAACCTCAAGACCCAAGTCTCAAATCCCAAGCCCCAAACTTGGAATTTGGGATTTGGA
>MENF01000004.1 GCA_001769035.1 Bacteroidetes bacterium GWA2_32_17 | reverse complement strand
GAAAAAAGAATTGTTTATCATCCGCAAATACCTGAGCTAAATTACCGGATTTATCCTTAGATTTGGGGGAAATTATTTTGAATGTTTCACTTAATTATTTAAAATAATGATAAAGTACAATAAAATTCCAAAGATCGCTATACATCTTTTTATCTGGTCAATCTTACTGCTTTTTCCATTTTTAATTTCTCCCCGACAAGAAAATGATTTTAGTAAATTAATTTCATATAACGGAATTTATTTATTACAATGTGCTATAATATTTTATCTTAATTATTTCATTTTTTCTAATCAATATTTTTTTCAAAAAAAATATGTTTTTTTCCTTCTCGTTAATAGTTGTATCATTTTAATATTTCTCTGTATTAATTGGCAACTCCGCAACTTATTTATGAAGGTTGACTTACATGCCTTTCAACCTCCTAATATGCAAAATAATTTGAATCGGAACCCCATGCCATTTAATAAAATGCATCCGCCTTTAGATGATTTTTTTATTTTTAAAGATTTGTTTTCATTTTTCGTGCCTGTTATTTTTTCAATAGCTGTAAGGGCTACAGAAAATTGGATAAAAACCGAAGCTGAAAAAAAAGAAATCGAAAACAGAAATCTTGAATCAGAACTTCAACATTTAAGATATCAATTACAACCACATTTCTTTTTTAATTCACTTAACAATATATACTCATTAATTGAAACTTCACCTGCTAATGCCCAGCAAGCAGTACATAACCTCGGTAAACTCATGCGATATCTTTTATATGATACCAGGCAAGAAAAAGTGGAACTATCTCAAGAAATATCATTTTTAGAAAAGTATATACAAATTATGGAACTGCGCCATACAGATAAAACACTAATAAATTATATATTCCATGAAACTGGAAATGTATCCTATTCTATTGCTCCATTATTATTTATTCCATTGATTGAAAATGCATATAAACATGGGATTTCAGCAACTCGAAAATCTTTTATATCATTTGAAATAAAAATAAATGGCAACCAATTACATTTTACTAGTGAGAACAGTAATTTCCCTAAAAATGTAACCGACAAAAGTGGTTCTGGAATTGGTCTGGTTAATTTAAAAAAACGATTGGATTTGATTTATAAAAATAAGTATGAATTGTTATACGAAGTAAGAAAGAATGTTTTTTATGTTTCATTAAAAATTGAGATAAATCGAAATGAATAAACTAAAAATAAAATGAAAAAAATATCCTGCATTATAGTAGATGATGAACCATTAGCTATTGATTTATTAGAAAGATACATTTGCAAAACACCTTTTCTTGATTACAAGAACAGATATAGCAATGCAATTGAAGCACTTGAAATACTAAACAAACAAACTATTGATTTAATTTTTCTTGACATTCAAATGCCAGATCTAACAGGTATCGAATTTTCAAGATTAATGGGAAAAGAAATTAGAATTATTTTTACTACAGCTTTTAACGAGTATGCAATTGAAGGATTTAAGGCAAACGCAATAGATTATCTTTTAAAGCCATTTAATTACGAGGAATTTCTAAGAGCAGCCAATAAAGCTAAAGAATGGTTTGAGTTAAAAGATTCACATAATAAGCTTGAAGTTAATAACAAGGATTACATTTTTGTAAAATCAGAATATAAACAGATTATAATTTATCTTGATGACGTGCTATATATTGAAGGACTTAAGGATTACGTTAAAATTTATTTAAAAAGTGACCCTAAACCTATTTTATCAATTTATTCTTTAAAAGCACTGGAAGCAAAATTACCGGAAGCAAAGTTTATGCGTGTACATCGTTCTTTTATAGTTAATTTAAGCAGTATTAAAACAATCGAAAGATCCCGTATTGTTTATGGAAAAGTTTATATCCCAGTTACAGATCAATATAAGGAAAAGTTTCAGGAATATCTAAGTAAAAATTGCTTATAGAACAATTTTATAAGTGAGGTTTTAGCTCATTTAATATTTTATACCCATCTTTTTTCAATAGTATAATTGCTATAGGAATCTAGCTTTATAGATTTAAGAGAATTTTGTTATATCAATGTGATTTACATCTATTATGTGCCAGAATATAAATTATGTAGCATTAATGATTAATAAGCGGCTTTGGTCGTTACTTTAAACCTGTTCTTCTACATATTCACCTGCTTCTTCTATTTTGTTTTTTAATAGGTGTCTGCTACTATACATTTGCATACTTCCTACAAATAAATTGTGTTTAATATGGTTTTCAAAACATTATTTAATATTCTTTTATCCAGTAGATATGTTATACATATTGTTATTCTGGTTTTGCTTATTGAAAATTCATTTGCTCAACAAAAAGAATATGTATTTAATTCAAAAGGAAACATCTGTAATTTTAATTATATATGTTACTCACAAAATAATGAATACGAATCAATAAAACGTCCTTTTATTTTTATTATAGGAAAATCAGGCGAAACTACTATCGAAACTTATATTAATGATTCGTTAAAAAAAAGCCCTCAATTTTATAATTATATGTTTGTTTACGTTCCAAACAGAGGCAGTAATGCAAAAAATAAACTGGAATGTATTGATGGACTTACCAGTTTGTTAACATATAATTTCAAGTATGGGCATAATAACTTATTTCTTACTGTTTACGACCCAGAGATTACCCAAGCTGATATCGATGCAAATCGTTTAAATGCAATTTTTAAAAACATTATACTTTCAAAGCCCGATACTAATAAAATAGCACTGGTAACAAATAAGAATATTATTGATGATTTTAAAGAAACTGCGATAAAATATGATACTGAAATAAAAAAAGATGAAAATGAATTCGGAACATATTACATAGAAGAAGAGAATAGTGAATCAGATGAAAGTACTAAAGAAATTAAATCACAAAAAAATTATTTTGGTCCACCTACCACATATAAATTCACATTAACGGGTATTGTCCGTGACAAATCAACCGGTGAAGCACTACCGTTTGCGACAGTAATGGTAAAAAGCACCAGTATTGGTGCTTCAACAAATGCCGATGGTTATTTTACACTATTAAAAGTACCGACTGATACTACAACACTTATTGTTCATTATATGGGCTACAATGAAGAAGATGTGTTTCTGACTCCTAAAAGTCCAAAAAAAAACCTGCTTGTAGAACTTTACCCTTCCACACATACCTTGAAAACAGTAACTGTAGCAGGAATGAAGGAAGAAGTAGTTTTAGTGAATAAAACGGATATCAATACAATCAAGATTGCTCCTAAAAGATTGGAACAGTTGCCAAATGTTGGCGAAAGAGATATTATGCGTTCTTTCCAGTTAATGCCGGGAGTAAGTGCATCAAATGAATCATCATCCGGTTTGTATGTTCGTGGTGGTACTCCCGACCAAAATCTTGTACTTTATGATGGCTTTACAGTTTATCATGTAGATCATTTGTATGGATTTTTCAGTGCGTTTAATTCGAATGCTTTAAAAGATGTTCAGCTTTATAAGGGAGGTTTTGAATCAAAATTTGGTGGACGTTTATCTAGTGTTACTGAAATAACAGGAAAAGACGGTAATCAGAAGAAATTTAATGTAGGTGCTGATTTAAGCTTATTAAGCATGAATGCTTTTGTTGAAATACCTATCGGTAGTAAATTTTCTTCAGTAATTGCATATCGTAGATCATACAAAGGTCCTATTTATAACGCAATATTTAAAAAGTTTAATAAAAGCACATCAACAACTTCAGAACCAACGGGAGGTGGACCTGGAGGAAAACAAATACAAAACACTAAAGTAACCTCGTATTTTTACGATCTTAACGGAAAATTTTCATATCGACCTACCGACAGAGATATTATTTCATTAAGTATTTTTAATGGAACCGATAAATTAGACAATAGTTCTTCTTCCAATGCCTCTTCTTTTGGTGCTTCAAATTCAGATTTTAGTATGAGTTCGACCGATTTAACAAAGTATGGTAATGTTGGTAGTAGTTTAAAATGGTCAAAAAAATGGAATGATAAACTTTATGGTAATACCATTGTCAGTTATTCAAATTATTATAGCGACAGAAATCGTTCACAGGAACGGACCTTGACAAACTCAAGTGGCGAAGAAACAACAACGAGCAATGGAGTATTTGAAAACAATGATTTAAAAGATTATAGTATTAAATCAGATTATCAATGGGATATTTTCAACTTCAGCCAGCTTCAATTTGGTGGATTTGGTACGTATTTCGACATTAATTATTCGTATGCACAAAACGATACATCTATTGTTCTTGAGCGACAAAACAAAGCCATGCTGACCGGGGGATATATTCAAAGCAAAACAAAACTTTTTAATGATAAAGTTCAATTTCTTCCAGGTATAAGAACCAGTTATTTTGAGACTACTAAAAAAACATATTATGAACCTCGTGCATCCATTTCTTACAATTTAACAAATCGAATAACATTAAAGGGAGCTACCGGCAAATATTATCAGTTTGCAAATAAAGTAACCCGTGAAGATATTATGTCGGGTAGTAAAGAGTTTTGGCTTCTCTCTGATGGGAATTCTGTTCCGGTAAGCTCTTCTGTCCATTATATTGCTGGATTATCATACGAAACAAACAATTATTTATTCAGTACCGAAGCTTATTATAAGCAGATAAATAACCTTACAGAATATTCACTACGATTTAACCCAAGTCCAATGGGTGTAAGTTATGATGAAAATTTTTTTAACGGATACGGCTTTTCACGTGGAATCGAATTTCTTGCTCAAAAAAAATCGGGAGACTTTAATGGATGGGTTAGCTATACATTATGTCAGGCTAATAATCATTTTGATATATATTCCGACAGTTATTATCCGGCGAACCAGGATGCTACTCATGAATTTAAAATAGTAGCCTTGTATAAATATAAACGATGGGATTTTTCAGCTACGTGGATTTTTGCTACCGGTCGTCCATACACTGCGCCATCTGGAGCATATAGCATTACACTTTTAGATGGTTCAACTCAGGACTTTTTTACTGTGACCTCAAAAAATGGTTTGCGTTTGCCGGATTATCACCGAGGTGATATTTCGGTAAATTATAAATTACTGGCAGGAAAAGTAGGCGAAAGAAAAAGAAGAGAAATTGGTTATATCGGTTTCTCTATATTTAACCTGTACAACCGCACAAATGTCTGGTATAAACAATATACAATCGAAGATGGTGAAATTTTAGAAACTAATGTTAATTATTTAGGTATAACACCAAATTTGACGTTATCATTGAAGTTCAGGTAATATTGATTGATTTAAACTCATATAAAATGAAAACAAAAATAAATGATATTTTTTTTATCTTTCTATTATTTGTTGTTATTGTGATTGGTTGTAAAAAAGGAGACAACCAGAAATTTACCGATACTCCGATTATTGAATCTTATCTCGAACCAGATAGCTTTTTAAATATAACCATAACAAGGCAAATTCCTTTTTCGACCGATGTTGATTATTCTCCAGATGATATTAACAATCTTTCAGTTAAAATACTTTATAATAATTCTACACATATATTAACTCCTATTGGTAATGGAAAATATGTTGATAGTACATTAGTAGTAAAAGAAGGAGATAATTACAATTTATCATTTACTTATAATTCAAAAAATGTATCTGCATATACATATATACCTTCTAAGCCAGTTAATATAGTGCAATCCGAAACTGTAATTAAAATCGAAAGAATGGATAGTACATCCGGTCCTCCATCGTTAGGAACAATGCCCGATCCTGTTACAATTACCTGGGACAATACAGATGCCTCCTATTACCTTGTTATTGTTGAAAATATGGAACCAACTCTGGATCCGATTCGTGATTTTGGCGACAAAACACCTCCGGGAAATATGTTTAGAAAATCTCCTACAAATTCAAGTTCAGAAGAGATTAGGGCAATGGATTTTCAATATTATGGAACACATCGAGTAATATTATTTCATGTGTTACCAGATTATGCCGCATTATATGAACAAAACAGTACAAGTTCACAAAATCTGACCAATCCTTCTTCCAGTATCGTTAATGGTTATGGAATATTTACAGGATTAAATTCAGATACATTATACATTGAAGTTTCCGAACCATAATATAAACCATTGGTTTTATTAGCTTTCTTAGTGAATCAAAATGAATTGTTATGAAAAAGGTATTAAGTCTAATCTCAGTAATAGTAATAAGTTTAATGGTATTAACTTCCTGTTCACCAAAACTTATATACAAATCTCAATGGCAATCTGCTCCTGTAATTATTGATGGTTCAGTTTCTGAATATCAGGATTTTCGTTTCTATAACAAAGAAACAAAGATGTTCTATTCATTATATAACGATAATGCAAATCTATATGTCTGCCTCAAAACAAATGACGAAGCTATGCAAATGAAAATAATGAAAGTAGGAATGGAAATATGGATTGATACATTAGAAAAATCTAAGGAACAAAATGGTATCCTTTTTCCTCTTGCGAAAGGTAATAGTATAAATATGGATGGCATGAAACCCCAAACGAATCATGAAAAACAAAAACCTGATTTTAATACAGTGAAAAATAATTTCTTTTTAGAGCAAAATTTTATGATTCTAGTGGGATTTAAGAATACGACAAAAGGGTTAACTTCTTTAGAAGACAAAAGCGGAATTAAAGTTAAAATAAACTGGGATAGTACCAATTCCATGATTTATGAAGCCATTATTCCTTTTATAACATTTTATAAAGAATCATTATCAAATATTGACAGTACAAAATTTTTTACTCTTACTCTTAATATAAATGCATTTTCAATACACGAAATGCCGCAAAATGGAGGCCCAGATTATGGCAGAATGTCGGGAGGTATAGACATGCCGGGTGGAGGAGAAATGCCAAACGGTCCCCCGAACGAAATTAAAGGCACTGGAAATATGAATACGATGTCGGAAAAAAACACTTTTATTGAAAAATTCAAATTAGAAGTAAAAGAACCATAATATGAACCAAATAGAGGGAGTTTCTTTTTAGCAAAGTACTAAGGTTGTTAGTAAGTAGTAAGTTGCCTAAGTATGTAATGCATATCTTTTTCATAGCTCCCCCTTTTGGTTCACCAATAAATTACAATACAAACAAATAAAATATAGCCAATGCTTAAAAACAAAACCCAAATAACCCTTGATTATGAATAACCAAGGAAAAATCACATATAATACTAAACCTGAAGAAAAAATAGTTGTTAAAAATATTGTTCCAGCTATTGAAGTAAAGACTCATTTTAAACCCTTAAAAACACTAATTGTCGAGGACGATGAATACTCCGAAAAATTCATTACAATTAGAATTAAAAAGTTTTGTAAAGAAATAATAATAGCTAGGACTGGAGTTGAAGCTGTTGAAATTTGCCAAAACAACCCCGACATTGATTTGGTTTTGATGGATATTAGAATACCTGAAATGAATGGATATGAGGCTGCCAGTCAAATCCGACAATTTAATAAAAATGTGGTTATTATTGCACAAACAGCTTATGCTCTTTTAGGTGACAAAGAGAAAGCAATAGAAGCAGGTTGCAATGATTATATTTCAAAACCCATTTTAAAAGATGAATTTTATACTTTAATACAAAAGTATTTCAAATAATAATTCAGAATAAATTGACAAATAATTGCCTGTAAATAAATTGCTGTCTATATGTTTTTATGAAAAATCTGGATGTAAAATTATTTATATTGTTATTAATTACATTTTTCCTGTCTGTCTCTATTACTCAGGTAGAAGCACAAACTTATTCAATCAAAGGTAAGGTAGCTGACAGTACTGATATGACACCTCTTCCTGGTGCAACAATTCTATTAGTTAATATTTCGGACACCACTATTATTTTCGGAACAACAACGAGCAGCAATGGCTATTTTCAATTTGCTAAATTAGCTCCATCACATTATAGGCTTAAAATATCTTTTATTAGCTACAACACATTTAAACAAAGTATAAATGTTAATAATTCTGATGTAATTCTACCTCCTATTAAGCTTAATAAAATTAACACACAGTTAAAAGAGGTTACTGTTACTACAAACCAAATTCGGGTTGAACAAAAAGGCGATACCTTATTGTATAATGCAAATGCCTATAAAACCAATCCCGATGCTACTGCCGAAGATTTAATAAAAAGAATGCCGGGTATTACTTCCGATGGAACAACAGTTAAAGTAAATGGTGAAGAAGTTAAAAAAGTACTTGTAGATGGAAAAGTTTTCTTTGGTGACGACCCATCAGCAACGCTTAAAAATTTTCCTGCCGAAATGGTGGGTGAAGTCCAAGTATTCGACAAATCAAGCGACCATGTACAGTTTACAGGATTTAAAGATGGTGATGAACAAAAAACATTAAACATTGTTACAAAAGGTGGTGAGAAAAGCGAAGGTAAATTTGGTAAATTTTATGCAGGTTATGGAACTGACGAAAGATATAATGCTGGTTTAACTTTTAATTCTTTTAACGATAATAGAAGAATTTCTATAATTGGGATTTCAAATAATATAAACCAACAGAATTTCAGCATAGCAGATATTATGAGTGTAATGAGTAATTCAAGTGCACAAAGTGGTGGTCCTCCGGGACCCAATTCTCCGATGGCTAATTTCTTTTCAGGACAACAAAGCGGAAATACTAAAACGACTGCAATTGGGTTAAATTATATTGATAACTGGGGCAAAAAAATTAATGTATCAGGTAGCTATTTCTTCAATCAAACCGATAACACTAATTCATCAAGTAGTTTAAGGAATTATTATACTGACAATAAGCTAATTTACGATCAGAGCAGTATAGCAAAAACTGAAAATTTGAACCACAGAATTAATTTTAAATTCGAATATGCTATCGATTCAGCAAACGCTATAAAAATATCTCCGAGTGTAACGTTTCAGACAAATAATAGCAATATCAATAGCAGTAATAAATTGTCTGGAAGCAATGCCTTTTTAAGCAAAACTATAAATGATAACAATTTTAAAAATACCGGATATAATTTTCAAAATGATCTGTTGTTTCAGCATAAATTTAGTAAAAAAGGAAGAACTATTTCATTTAACATTAATACACAACTTAACAATCGTGATGGTACAGGTGATTATTATTCATCAAGTTTTTATAATGATACAGCAACTATTAGTACTATTATACATCAGGAATACAAAAATTACAACAATGGAACTACCTGGGGCGGAAATATATCTTACACTGAACCCATAGGTAAAAATGGACAGATTATAGCAACTTACCGTCCTGCACAAACAAAAAATGATGCAGTTAAATCGACCTATAATCTTGCACTTAACGAAAATAATAATCTTGATTCTACTTTATCAAACAAGTATGGAAGTACTTATACAACACAACGAGGAGGAATCAGTTATAGAATAAGTAACCAAAAATTAAATTTTTCGGCAGGTGCTGATCTACAACAATCCGAATTTGAAATTAAACAGATATTTCCATATAGCTCATCCATCAATAATGCTTTTATAAATACATTTCCTACGGCTTTGTTCAATTATAAATTCAGTAAAACTAAAAATTTGAATGTAATATATCGTACACAAACAAAAACTCCAACCAATACACAACTTCAGGATGTGATTGATGTTTCTAATCCGTTATTAGTAAAATCAGGTAATAGCAAATTGATTCCATCTTATGAAAATAACCTGATAATGCGTTTAGGATTTACCAATAACGATAGAACCCGCAACTTTTTTATATTTTTAATGGGTAAACAGACAAATAATTATATTGGAAACTCAACTGTTTTAATAAATAACGATACTTTAATCAGAGGTTATACAATTAGTAGAGGAAGCCAGCTTACTATACTAGAAAATCTGAATAATTATTATAACCTGAAAACTTTTAGTGTATACAGTTTTCCTCTAACAAAGATTAAAAGTAACCTGAACTTAAACATTGGATATACACTTTCACATATTCCAGCTTTAATTAACAATAGTGTTAATTATTCAAGTAACAAGGCAGTTAATGGTGGCATCAATTTAAGTAGTAATATAAGCCAATATCTTGATTTTTCATTAGCTTATGATGGAAGTTATAACACCGTTCTTAATACTATGGAAACTCAGTCAAATAGTAATTATTATAATCATACTGCTACTTTAAAAGTGAATTATATATTATTAAAAAAGATTGTATTAAATACTGATGTTAATCAAATCACATATTCTGGATTATCACAAAATTATAATCAGAATTATATTTTATGGAATGCCTATATAGGATATAAATTTTTAAAGAACCAATCGCTTGAAGCAAAAATTTCTGTTTATGATTTGATGAACCAGAATCGCAGTATTAGCAGGACTATTACCGAGACATACTCAGAAGATAGTAACACAGAAATATTAAAAAGATATTTGATGGTTACACTCACTTATACATTTAAAAAATTCAAAAACGCAAATGCCCAAGACTATGAACATAATGATTTTCCAAAAGATATGCCACCTCCTCCAAAATAATATGCCACATCCAAGGGATATGCCACCACCACAATAACATTTTTTATTAAATAATAAACACAAAACATTTAGCTAAGTGAAACATTCAAAATAATTTCCCCCAAATCTAAGGATA
>MENF01000003.1 GCA_001769035.1 Bacteroidetes bacterium GWA2_32_17 | reverse complement strand
GGCACTTTAATTGTGGTGAAAATTAATTCTACCAATATTTTGTCCCTATCGGGACATTAAAAAAATCATCCATCACATCAAAATATTATTTAGCCGTTTATCTGGGCTTTTTTTATCTTTGTACAAATTTTTGATTATGTTTAACTTACATTTTAATTTACGTGAAATATTTTCGGCATTTATGGTAATGTTTGCAGTAATTGATATTACAGGCTCCATTCCAGTAATTATTGACTTAAAAGAAAAATATGGCAAAATTGACGCACTAAAAGCATCAATTGCTTCATTAGGAATATTGTTAATTTTCTTCTTTTTAGGCGAACCATTATTAAATGTTTTTGGTGTTGATATTTATTCGTTTGCTATTGCCGGTTCGCTTGTTGTGTTCTTTGTTGGACTCGAAATGGTTTTAGGTGTAGAAATATTTAAAGGAGCAACTCCTACCGGAATTAGCATTGTGCCTATTGCTTTCCCTTTAGTTGCAGGTGCTGGAGCAATTACTTCAATGTTATCAATTAAAGCCGAATATTATGCTTCAAACATTATTGTTGCACTTTTTTTAAATACAATAGTTGTTTACTTGGTAATTAAATCAACAAAATGGTTCGAAAAAATTCTTGGAAAAACTGGAATTTTAATCTTGCGTAAAGTTTTTGGAATAATATTACTTGCCATAGCAATAAAACTTTTTGTTTCTAATACTGGTTTACAATTAGGAAGACATATTTAGTTTATAAAAACTATTTTCTTAATTTTGTAAAAATTAATATGCTATTTAAAAAAGATTATTCACTGCGTTTATAATGACAATAATGTTTTAAAATCAAAATTCATAAATTTTTAAGATATGGCATTACAATGTGGAATAATTGGAATAACCGGCTCGGGAAAAACATCAATATTTAATTGTATTTCAAATACAAAAGCTGCAACAGAATCGTTTTCGAATAAACCAAATGTTGGTGTTATTCAGGTTCCCGATAACAGGTTATATGAATTAGATAAATTAGAACATTCTGAAAGAATTGTACATGCTACTGTTGCAATTGTTGATATTCCCGGATTAGTTCGTGGTGCTGGAAATAACGAGAGTTCCGGAAACAGATTATTAGCAGAAATAAGAAATACAGATGCTCTTATACATGTTGTTCGTTGTTTTGATGAACCAACATTGCCTCACCCCGATATAACAATTGACCCGGTTAGAGATATTGAAAATATCGAATTTGAACTTCAGGCACGCGACATAGAATCGGTAGAAAAAAAAATTACCCGTCTCGAAAAACTTATTAAAGCTGGCGATAAAGAAGCCAAACGTGGTATCGAAGTAATGAACATTTATAAAGCACATTTGGAATCGTTTAAACCAGCTCGCACAATTGAATTACCCAAGTACGATAAACGTATTGCCGATGATGTGTTTTTGTTATCCGAAAAAAAAATAATTTATGTTGCAAATGTAGATTCTAAATCGGCTGTAAATGGCAATTCGTATTCCGATAAGATGAAAGAATATCTGAAAGAACAAAGTGCAAACATGTTAATAATTGCCGGTAAATTAGAAGCAGAAATTGCCGAACTCGAAAGTACCGACGACAGAAATATGTTTTTAGAAGATGCAGGTTTAAAAGAACCTGGTGTTAATAAACTTGTTCGTGCTGCTTATGAATTACTAAATTTACGCACATTTTTTACAGTTGGACTTAAAGAAATAAAAGCATGGACTATTCATAAAGGAATGACTGCACCACAAGCTGCAGGTGTAATTCATAGCGATTTAGAACGTGGTTTTATACGTGCCGAGGTAATGAAATATATTGATTATACCACACTTAAAACTGAGCATGCTTGCAAAGAAAAGGGTAAATTATTTGTTGAAGGCAAAAATTATATTGTTGAAGATGGCGATATTTTAAACATTAGGTTTAATGTTTAAAATATTGTCATGCTGAATTTATTTCAGTATCTCATACAATAAAAAGATGGCGAAACAAGCCCGTCATGACGAAAGGAGGAATGACGTTAATAAATTCTAATATTATTTTAAGCTTTCGGGCACATTAATTGGCTCAACCAAGAGCTTTGCATTGTTATCAGAAATAATTGAAATTTCTACTCTTCGGTTATATTTTCTGCTTTCTTTCGAATCGTTTGAGGCAATAGGGTTGGCTATACCTTTATAATCAATTTCAATTTGATTTGAGTTGGCACCTAGTAAAACAAGTTTATCTTTCACAAATATTGCACGGTTTTTACTTAATATTAAATTGTAATTTTTGTCGCCAAGTGCATCGGCATATCCAGTTAATTTTATTTTAGTTTCGCTATTTTCTTTTAAATATTTTGCAATACTATCAATATTTAAGGCAAATTGTTTTGTTTGATATTTATCGAAATCGAAAAACATGTTACTAACAATATATTTCTCGGTTGAAGTATTATTTACAACATTATTTTGCACAATATTATTTATTGAATCTTTTGTTGTTTGATTAGAAACAAGAAGTTCTTCTGAAGGTTCAAGTTTAACATTTACATTAAGTTCATTATTGCCATATATTTTTGGCAACATAAATATTTCGGTATGATTTTTAAAGCCGGGCAGTTTATAAATTATTCGATGTTCGCCCGAACTTATTACATAAGAATAAACATTGTTATTTAAAGTGTATTCAACAGGCAAAACTCTTTCCTGCGATAACGAATCAACTATAATTAATTTTGAAAGAATGTTTTGAGCAATATTATTATTATTTGCTGTTAAAGTTCCTTTTGCTGTGTATTCGGGAATATTAAGTTTTGTTGGATTTTGCATGGCATATAAATCGTTATTGTTTCCGGTAGAATCGTGTAAATCGTAAGAATTAAGCGAAGCATAAGCTAACACGGTATCAATTTTTGAAATATAAACCAAATCATTTCCTACAGAATTAATAGGAAAACCAATATTAAGTGGTTCTGTAAAACCAGAATCTGTTTGTAAAGAGCAAAAAATATCAAAACCGCCCATCGAATAATGCCCTTGCGAGCTAAAATACAATGCATTATGTTTGTCGTCAAAAAATGGAGTTTCTTCGTCAAAGCGAGTATTAATTGTTGATCCTAAATTTTCGGCTTTACCCCAATCGCCATTTGCAGTTCTGGTAGATTTATAAACATCTAAACCGCCTAAACCACCAGGTTTATCGGAAGTAAAATAAAGTGTTTGACCGTTGTTACATAAAGAGGCATGCGTTTCCCAGTGTTTTGTATTAATTTTTCTATTTAGTTTTTTCATTGGTTGCCATTTCCCTGAAACTCTTTTGCTTTCGTATAAATTTCCATTATCGTTATCATCTCTAACAAGGTAAAGCGAAGTCCCATCATTCGAAATACTAACAGGAAGTGTAAGCTCCTTAGTTAATAAACTTGTCATAATATTTTCGGGCTTAGACCATTTGCCATCAATATTAAGCGAATAATAAATGTCGTCAATCTCATAATGGTCATTGTTATCGCCTAAATTAAAATCGGGAGGAAAAATATTATTCTGACCCATGCAAAACACCAAAGCACTTCCATCGTTTGAAATAATCGGACAACTTTGAATATTTTCGGCACTTTCAATATTTATACCTAATTGCTTTTTATCAACAACTTTTCTGTATAATGTTATATCTTTGGCATTCTTACAATCAACTTGTTCACGCTTAACATATTCTATTACTTGTTTTTGTTTTTCTGGAACAATATTAAGATAACTTTGATAACAGTTGTATGCGTCATCAAATTTCATATCTAAACGATAAGCGTTAGCCAAATAATACCATGTATCAATTGGGGTATTTCTTTCATTTGGCGAAGACTCATTATATTTTTTTGATACCGCTTTTGTTGCTTTTTCGAGATATTTAATTGATTGTAAATTATCGTTCTTATCGGGCAAACTTAAATAACATAATCCGATTTTATAATTCAAATTCGCATTACCGGTGTCATTTGTTAAAACTCCTAAATACGACTCAATTGCATTTTCGTATTCTTCGAATAAATAATAATAATTACCATTTTTAAAAACAGTTTTTTGCTTTTTATTTGTTTGCGATAAAGCAGCAAATGATAACAACGTGAACAGTAATATAATAGCACTAGTTTTCAAACAATTTGAGGTTATATTCTATTACAAATATAATATTTTTTTATAATAAAAAATTACGCATAAATACCCATTTAAAAATTGCACAGTATTTTAAATTATATTTCTTTTATCCCAGCCCTAAAGGATGGGGCAACTGATATGAACTACTATTGCTCTGTTATTAACAACATGTCTTATTTTATGCAAAATTATATTTATTTTTGCTTAACATCATTTATTAAGAATGCTGCAAAACAACTTCTGTAAAAAGTCAATAAAAGTCTGATAGTTTTTGTCATACTTGTATTAATTATAACTATCTATTTGATATATTACAAATTCTTTGTTTTTTGCAATTACCTTAAATGCCAGTTTATGAGAAATATTTGTTATTATATAACTTACTCCAAAATGTTTTAAAACCTTTAAGTCTCTCTCATTAAGATTATAAAAATTATTATTAGCAACTTTATTAACCTCAAAACCTTTTTCTTTATTTCTGTAATCAACTTTATAAACCCTTGCCACACGTTGCATCCATTCAACAATTTTTAACTTGTTATGAACTGGTAATTTATAATCAATATAACTGCTTCGTTGCCCATAAAATTTAAGTTCGGTGAAATCAATTGGAGTTACAAAACAAGCATTAACAGGAGTTTTTTCTTTTGCCATTAATGAAATTTTTACAGCATTATCGGGCTTTGCAAAAGAATTAAAATCGTATTTAACTTTCCAAGGCAAATTAAATGGAAATAAAATTTGTAAAACAAAAGCTGTGGAAATAAAAACAAATAACATAAATGTTTTCTTTTGCAAAAAATATTTATCAATAATATTATTAACGATTTGCTCTAGCATTCCAATTAAAGCTATTGCTCCAAACATTTCGACCCAAATTGTTGATTTAAACCATTGTGTAGATGCGGCTTTTTCGTAATGATAATATTCAACAAAAAAGGCATATACAAAACAACCAAAAATGACAGTTAAAATAAAATAGAATATTTCTGCACTATGTTTTTTGTAATAAATCAGTGAAAAAATAAATATCGGAATAAGAACAAAATAATTTTTTAACGAAAAATACGATGGTAAAAAATGGTGTGGGTTACGGAAACTAAAAAAAACATCAAAAATAAAACAATCCGGAACGTTTGAATTATTGAACTTTAAAAACGCTGAAATTAAAAATGGGAGCGTTATAAAACTAACTGGTATAACAAGCCACAAAGCATTTTTAAAAAATTTTAATTTATCCGTTTTAATTGATGTTATTAAAAGTAAAATAAAGCTTATAACTACAAGCTGCCCGCCTGCAAGTGGTTGAAAATAAATTGACAAAGCATATAATAACGAAGCGTATAAATATTTTTTTTGAGTAAAAAACCATAATCCCCATACCCCAATAGCTTTAGCTGGCAAACTTGGAATAAACGAATTATAATAAAGTTCGTTACTCCCTAAATGAATGTTATACAAAACAAGAAATAACGTAGTAACAGATAGCCATCTAAACCACTCGTTTTTAATAAATAATGTTGAGATTTTGCGAACACCAAGCAAAAGAATAATTGTAAAAACAAAGTGCCAGATAAAACTAAATAAAGGAATATTATTACCGGTAAACGAAATAAATTTTCCGTAAAATGTTCTTTCGTTAGGTGTTTGCTGAACAAGCGATTGCATATAAAAATCGTAAGCATACAACGAATTATCGTTTAAAAAATAACCATAAGCTGCCTGCTCGTGATCGTTGCGACCAAGTTCGTAACCATGGTGTAAAATCAATAAAAAATATACTGCTGTTGCACAAATAATTATAAATATATTTTGCTTGGTTTTCAATTGTAAAATAATTGATTTATTAATATTTTACAAAAATATCATTTTTAATTACGATAAAATTATATAAATTTGTTTTATTAAAAAAATTTGTAAATGAAATATATAAACAATTTGTTTTTAATATTAATTTTGTTTTTAATGCTAAATTGTAATAGTCAACAAAAAAATATAAACATGATGAACCGAACACCTTATGCAGCCGGAAAGTTTTATACCAATAATAAAACTGAATTAACTAAAGAATTACAACAATTATTTTCTAAAGCCGAGCCAAATTCTACAAAAAATTTATTAGCAATTATTTCGCCACATGCTGGTTATGTGTTTTCGGGACAAGTAGCAGCATCGGCTTTTAATCAAATAGATACAACCAAAAAATATGAAAATATTTTTATTATTGCCTCGAGCCATGTAATGCTATTTGATGGAGCATCTGTTTATTGTAATGGTAATTACGAAACCCCTTTAGGCGAAGTAAAAGTTAATACTGAATTGGCTCTAAAACTTGTAAATGGCAACAAAGACGTTTTTCAAAATTATCCCGAACCACATTATAAAGAACATTCTATTGAAGTTCAGATACCGTTTTTGCAATATAAATTAGGAAATAATTTGCAAATTGTTCCGATAATTATTGGAACCGATAGTGTTGATGTTTTAAAAGAAATTGCAAATATTTTAAAACCATACTTTAATTCTAAAAATTTATTTGTTATAAGCAGCGATTTTTCTCATTATCCGTCTTATACTGATGCACAGAGTGCCGATTCACATACCACTTCGGCAATAATAACAAATAACCCCGATGTTTTAATTGCAACATTAAGTAAAAACAATGCGAAAAACATCAATAAATTAGTTACAAGTCTTTGTGGTTGGACTTCAGTATTAACATTAATGTATATAACAGAAAAAAATCAAAACATCAAATACCAAAAAATTCAATATCAGAACAGTGGCGACTCATTTTATGGCGATAAAGATGGGGTAGTAGGCTATACTGCTATTGCAATTTCAGAAAAAATAAAAACCAACGACAGTTCCGATTTTAAATTATCTGAAGACGATAAAACTATTTTACTAAAATTTGCACGTAACACTATAAATAATTATCTTGAAAAAGGAAAAACTAAAGTTGATTCAACAAAATTTAGTAATGCTGTTAAAACATCATGCGGAGCTTTTGTAACATTACACATAAACGACAGTTTGCGTGGTTGCGTAGGTAGTTTTTCGCAAAACACGCCATTATATAAAGTCATAGAAGAAATGGCTATTGCATCTGCCATTCACGACACACGATTTAATCCGGTTACAAAATCGGAATTCGAAAAAATAAAAATCGAAATTTCTGTTTTAACACCATTAAAAAAAGTATCTTCGATAAAAGAAATAACACTTGGTAAACATGGAATTTATATTAAAAAAGGGTATAATTCAGGAACATTTTTACCACAAGTGGCTACCGAAACTGGCTGGACAGTTGAAGATTTTGTAAGTCGCTGCTCACAAGATAAAGCCGGTATTGGTTGGGATGGGTGGAAAAATGCTGAATTATATACCTACGAAGCTATTGTGTTTAGTGAAAAATAAATATTTATAAATCACACGTTTTTTTATACTTTTGCAACCCGATACCTATCGAATCAATAATAATCGGCCCGTAGCTCAGTTGGTAGAGCACGTGACTCTTAATCATGGGGTCGAGGGTTCGACCCCCTCCGGACCGACTAATTTAGTATATGTGTTAATTTAAAAGGAGGTTAATTCCTCCTTTTGTTTTAAAACATCAAAATTAATATTCGATTTTGGTGATTTGTTATTGCTCTTATATTTACAAAATTATATCAAAACCAAAACAAATTATTGTACTTTTGTTAAAATAAATTATTTATGATGAATACTATTTTACAACATAAATCAATCAGAAAATATAAATCGAATAATGTTAGTAACCAGTTACTTGCAAAAATATTAAATGCGGGTATCAGAGCGTCAACAACCGGAAATATGCAGGTTTACAGTATAATTGTAAGTAAAGAGGAGCAAATTAAACAAAAACTTTGGGAAGCCCATTTCAAACAAAATATGGTTTTACAGGCTCCTGTTATTCTAACTTTTTGTGCCGATTTTAACAGGTTTAACAAATGGTGTGTACAACGAAAAGCTGTTCCCGGATACGATAATTTTTTATCGTTTTTTACTGCTGCCATTGATACTTTGCTCGTTGCACAAAATGTTGCTTTAGCTGCCGAATCGGAAGGATTAGGGATTTGTTATTTAGGCACAACAACTTATATGGCAGAATCAATAATTGAAATTTTAAAACTTCCAAAATTTGTTGTGCCTGTAACAACTCTCACACTTGGCTATCCCGACGAAAATCCACCACTTACCGACCGTTTGCCACTCGAATCGGTAGTCCATTTCGAAACATATAAAGATTATTCCGAAAAAGATATTGATATTGCTTATTCCGTAAAAGAAGCATTACCACAAACGCAAGAACTTTTAAAAATAAATGAAACCGAAACTCTTGCTCAAATTTTTACCGAAAAACGATATACTAAAAAAGACAATATTGCTTTTTCCGAAGCGTTATTAAAAGTTATAGAAAAACAAGGTTTTTTAAATAACGAGTAAAATTGACAAAAACAAATAGAAAAAATAAAAACTCAATTTATTTTATATATGTAATATTCCTTCTTTTAACTATTATTGTTATAGTTAGCAATAATGCTGTTGCTCAAAAACCTGTTTCCATTCAATTAAACAATTCTGGCGAAGTTTGCAAAAAGTGCAACAAAATATTTTCAAAAAACATTAACGAAAAAATTATAGATTCAATAGCTAATGAATATGTTAACTGTTTGAAAAGTAACGCATTTATTGCCTCTTCTGTTGATTCAATAAAAATAAAAGGTGATACAATTTTAGTTTACATCTATAACAACGTGAAATACAAATGGCAAAAATTAAATTTCATTGACGATAATGCTCAATTAATTAACAACATGCACTTTAACAGCCAAAAATTTACAGGAAAACCCATTAATTACAATGAGATTATAAAAATTAAGTCTAAAATATTATCGAATTACGAAAACAATGGTTATCCTTTTGTTAGCATTAAAACTGATAGTTTAGAAGTTGCCAAGGGATTTATTTCAGCTAATTATCAAGTTATTAGTGGAGATTTAATAACTTTCGACAGTTTAGAAATTATTGGTAATATTAAACTTTCGCAGTCGTATCTCGAACATTATCTGGGAGTTATAAATAAAAAAACATATAGTGAAAAAAAAGTGCGATTAATTAATCAAAGAATAAAAGAATTGCCATTTTTATTGATAGATAAAACAACCGAAATTTATTTTATAAATAAATCAGCAAGAATACGACTTTTTTTAAAACCTAGAAAAGCAAATCAATTTAATGGAATATTAGGTGTAACTCCTGATAGCAAGACTCCCGGAAAAATACTTTTAACAGGCGATATTTCATTAAACTTAATTAATTCATTTAAAATTGCTGACCAAATTGAGTTTTCGTGGAAAAAACTCGAAACATCTTCTCAAAATCTTTATGCAAACATTCAATTACCTTATTTGTTTAATAAACCAATTGGAGCACAGGCATCAATTAAATTATTTAAAAAAGACAGTACTTATTTGAATGTTACAACACACTTAGGATTGCCTTTTTACCTATCTGGTAATAATAATATCGGCGTTTATTATGAAAATTCATCATCAACACTTTTATCAACAACTGAATTAATTTCGGCAACTACCTTACCTAATGTTTCGGGATTTCATTCAAACATATTTGGATTGACGGTGAATTTATCTTCACTCGATTATAAATTCAATCCACGAAAAGGATTGCAAGTCAGAGTTCAGGCTGGATATGGAAAAAAAATAATTGAGAAGCAGCCACAAATAAACCCCCTATTATATAATGGTGTAAATTTAACATCGTTCAGAAATGAACTTTTTGCAGATATTTCAAACTATACTAATATTTTCGGAAAATTTGTTTTAAAACTTAGAGTTCAAACAGGATATATAAATACCAAAACTCTTTTAAAAAATGAGCAATACAGAATTGGCGGATTATCAACATTAAGAGGATTTGACGAAGAAAGCATTTACGCATCGGCTTATGTAATAGCAAGTTCCGAACTAAGATATTTATTTGAAGAAAATTCTGCACTTTTTGCCTTTTACGACCAGGGATATTACAAAAGCATTGATATAAAGGTAGATAATCCAGCAGGTTTTGGTGCAGGAATAGAATTTCAAACAAAAGCAGGAATTTTTACATTAAGCTATGCCCTTGGACACCAACTCGGAAATAGTGTACAATTTAGAGCAGCTCGGGTACATTTTGGCTTTGTTAATAGATTTTAACTACTGAATACCTGAATCCAGAATCTTATTATATTGAATATTAGTTCGTTTGATAAATCGTATTCATTAAATAAAAGGTCGAGAATTTGTTGTGTCTTTTTTAAGCCACTATTGGAGTTATCTCTAACAGTTAATTGTTTAAATTTTTGTTACTAATCTTGTCAAAGTTAATATGATTTTTCGTTTAACTCGCACCATATTTCTGGCAAATATTATTCTCGCAAAGCGATGCACTGAGCTTATCGAAGTGACGCAATGCCCGCTTTTTCCATGGTCTGTGTCACACAGACCATTTTTAAAAACATTTTTCAAGGTCTGTGAGCCACAGACCAAGGTATAATGTTTTTTTTATTTGCGAACTAACAATTTGTA
>MENF01000002.1 GCA_001769035.1 Bacteroidetes bacterium GWA2_32_17 | reverse complement strand
ATTATAATCAATAGCCCCGACATTTATATCGGGGGTTTGAATGCCACATTTGATGCGGGCTTTAGCCCATAAATTCAATCCTTAACTTGACGCCAATGCGAAGTATCGGGACGAAGTATTAAAAAATCAGGAGTTTACTGATGTAAATGACTGTTTTTTAATACGAGAATAACGCAGAAATCGGACATTATGGACAAATACTAAATAGCAACTGAATTTTCAGCAAGTAACTCCGCTTGTTTCAAAACTGTATCTATTGCCTTTTGTTGTTTATCAGGTGGATAGCCGTATTTAGTCAAAGTTCGTTTTACCAATACCATCAACTTTGCTCTTGCACTTTCTCTTATTGTCCAGTCAATTGTTGCGTTGGCTCTGACTTTATCTGCAATTTCTTTGGATATTGTTCGCAGTATTTCATCACCTAATATTGCAACTGCACTATCATTGGTTTCAAGTGCATCGTAAAAAGCCATTTCGTCCTGGGTTAGACCTAATCTTTCAGCTTCACCATCGGATGCTTTTATTTCTTTAGCTATCCTGATTAATTCCTGAATGATTTCTGCGGTTGTAAGTAAATTGTTCTGATATTTTTTAATAGATGATTCAAGCATTTCAAGCAGTTTTTTACTCTTAACAAGATTTGTTCTGGCTCTTGATTTTATTTCATTGTTTAAAATCTTTTTTAGTAATTCAATTGCCAGATTTTTATGTTTCATTCCTTCCACTTCCAAAAGGAAATCATCTGATAAAATTGATAATCCTGAAATTTCCGGTTTGTCAATACCGGCAGCATCAAAAATGTCAATTACATTATCACTACTCAATGCTTCATCAACTATTTGTTTGATGGCTGTTTCTATGTCAAGGTTTGATTTGCCAGTGCCGGTTCCTTCAAACTTTACTAATCGTGCTTTTACAGCCTGAAAAAATGCAACATCGAGCAAATAAGGTTGTACTTCTTCTCTTGTAACACACAGCGAAAGTGCCTGACTCAATAAACTAACTTCACGTATAAATCTTTCTTTTCCTTCCTGTAAGCCTAAAATATGTTCTTCTGCCTGAAGAATAATTGACAATTTTTCCTTAGCATCAACTGAATAAAATCGTCTGTAATTAAATTTGTAGCTGTTGCTATAATATGATTCTGGCTCGGCAGCCAATAGGTCATTTCTTGTATTGCTGTTCTCATTAAACATTTGTTTTATTACTTCCATTTTTTCTAAGAAAGCATCTACGGCTTTTGAAATATTCTCAGCTGGATCACCTTTTCCACCTGCATCACCATAAAATGAAAGTGCCTTTTTTAAATCAGTAGCAATTCCCAAATAATTTACAATCAATCCTCCCGGCTTATCTTTGAAAACACGATTCACCCTTGCAATTGCCTGCATAAGCGAATGTCCTCGCATTGGCTTATCCACGTACATTGTGTTAAGACATGGAGCATCAAAACCTGTTAACCACATATCACGAACAATTACAATTTTCAATTTATCAGATGGGTCTTTCATTCGCTCCGATAAATCTTTTCTTTGCTGTTTTGTAGTATGATGTTTTGAAATTTCAGGCCCATCAGCACTATTGGTTGTCATTACAACTTTGATTTCACCCTGAGTTAAATCATCATTATGCCATTCTGGTCGTAATGCAATTATTTCTTTATAAATTTCAGCAGCAATTCTCCGGCTCATAGCAACAACCAGTGCTTTCCCTTCAAAAACTGTCTGGCGTTTTTCAAAATGTGTAACTATGTCTTTTGCTAAATTTTTTATTCTATCCTGATTTCCAACTATTGCTTCTAACTTCGACCACTTAGCTTTTGCTCTTTGTTTTTCTGTTAATTCTTCGTCTTGTTCTAATTCTTTATCAAACTCTTCAATTAATCGTTTCCCTTCTTCATCTAAATTTACTTTAGCTAAACGGCTTTCGTAATATATCTTAACGGTTGCACCATCGGTAACAGCATCTTTTATATCATAACGAGCAATATAATTGCCAAAAACTTGTGGAGTGTTTACGTCTGTTCCTTCAATAGGAGTTCCGGTAAAACCAATATAAGTTGCATTAGGTAATGCATCTCTCATGTATTTTGCAAAACCAAAAGCAATTCTTTTTCCTATTACTTCTTTTGTTTCCTTATCTTTTTCATCAGCTAATTTTGCTTCAAAACCATATTGTGTTCTGTGGGCTTCATCAGCTATTACAACAATATTTTTTCTATCAGAAAGCTGGTCGTAAACTGATTTGTTATCATCAGGCATGAATTTTTGAATGGTTGTAAAAACGATACCACCACTGGCAACTTTCAACAATTCTTTTAAATGTTCCCTGTTTTCGGCTTGTACCGGTTCCTGTCGTAACAATTGAACAGAAGAAGCGAAAGTATCAAATAACTGATCGTCTAAATCATTCCTGTCGGTAATAACAACGATGGTTGGGTTTTGCATGTCGGGCGATGTTATTAATTTACCCGAATAGAAAACCATACTTAAACTTTTGCCTGAGCCTTGCGTATGCCATACCACACCGCCTCGTTTATCACCATTTATTCCTGATGCAATTATTGAAGATTGCACTGCTTTATTTACAGCGTAGTATTGATGATATGCTGCTAATTTCTTTTCAGTAAAAATCTGTATTAATCCTGTTTTTGCATCTTCCTTTTTTGTTTTTTCAAACACAATGAAATTACGAATCAAATCCAACAGAATAGCTGGCTTTAACATCCCTTCAAACATTGTTTCTAACTGTGGTTTGAACCGTGAATTTTCTTTTAATCCATCAGATGTTTTCCAAGTCATAAATCGGTTTAAGTCTGCGGATATGCTTCCGGCTTTACATTCCAGACCATCAGAAATTATGCAAATAGAATTGTAAGTAAAAAGTGAAGGTATAATTGCTTTATAAGTTTGAATTTGTTTAAAGGCACTCAGAATGGTTGTGTTTTCATCAGTTGCATTTTTCAGTTCAATTACTACTAATGGAATGCCATTAACAAATAACAAAACATCCGGTCTTTTATTCTGATTATTTTCAATTATAGTACATTGGTTTACTACCAGAAATTCATTATTCGAGATATTCTCAAAATCAATTAAAGCAACCTCATGGCTTCTTTCGTAACCGTTTTGCTGATATGGAACTTTTACTTTCTCAACTAAAAGTTTGTGAAATTCCTCGTTGTTATGCAATAAAACCGGAGAATATATTCGTAAAACTTTTTGAATTGCAGTTTCCTGTGCATCTGCAGGAATATGAGGATTGATTTTAGAAATTGCTTTTCGCAAACGATTTGTTAAAATAATTTGACTAAAACTTTCTCTCTCACAATACAAACCTTCCGGTGAAATTTCTTTACCATTTGCATATTCCCATCCCTGCGATTGTAATATTTCAATTGCAGATTTTTCAATTATATCTTCGATGATGGGTTTACTCATTTCTTTTTCTTTTTTGGTGGATTGAGTTTTTTAACTGCTTTGTCAAAATCACTTTCAATTTCCTTACTCATTTTCAAATGATACTTGTCATATTCTTTTTCTGCTTTGTCTAATGCTAACTGGTGTGAAATTTTTCCTGCATGGTCTAAAATATTTCTGTCGTTAAGTTTTAAAAAGCCGTGCAGTTTTTCAATCCAATCTTTCATATACATCGGAATCCTTCGCATGGCTTGTCCTGTGGCAAAAATTAAATATTGCTCTACTAAATTATTGAGTGCTTCTAATTCGTTTTCCTTCAAATAATTTTTGGCGATGCCTACATCTTGCTTTCTTGGTTTTGTTCCTCTCCAATTGGTTAAGCCCATGTTGGGTCTGCTGCTGTCTGCCTGTTGAGCAATAATTTCTGCTGCTGTTTTTCCAGTGATTGCCCAGTGCATTTTATTTTGAACGGTTTGAAAAAACAAAATACTGTTTTCATCTGTCGGGTCGTAATCGGTGCTGGTAGCATAGATGTCGGTTATCTTCTGGTAGAAACGCCTTTCAGAAGTTCTGATGTCCTGAATGCGTTTCAGTAATTCTTCAAAATAATCAAAAGGAAGATCCGGATTTTTCAGCCGTTCATCATCCATCACAAAACCTTTTACAATATATTCTTTGATGTGCTGTGTAGCCCACTGACGGAAACGGGTTGCAACAGAGGACTTAATACGGTAGCCCACTGAAATGATTGCATCTAAGTTGTAGAATTTTTGATTCCGTTCCACCATTCGTCCACCTTCTTTTCCAACTTGTAAGAAATCCTTACAAGTTGCCGCTTCATTTAATTCACCCTCTTCAAAAATATTTTTGAGGTGAATGGTTATGTTTTGCGGTGTGGTTTGAAAAAGCTCCGCCATCAGTTTTTGTGTAAGCCAAACTGTTTCGTTTTCCAGACGAACCTCTAACTTGGTTTCGCCTTTTTCGGTGGTATAAATTATTATTTGAGAATTATTCTTCATTGTGATTTTAATTTTTCATACTGCTTTCTTATTATTATTGCTTCTCACTCCTGCGACTGTAAAATTTCAATCGCAGACTTTTCAATTATATCTTCGGTGATAGGTTTACTCACAACTATTTTATTTTAAAGGTGTTCGTGATTGTTTTGCAGTTCAAATTACTTTTTATTTATATGTGGGTTCATTTTTTTTACTACTTTGTCAAAATCGCTTTCAATTAATTTATCCTTAGCAATTCTATATTTCTCAAACTCGCTTTCGGCAAGTGTTAAAGCAACTTTGTGTGAAACTTTTCCCTGATGTTTTAACACTGATTCTTCATTAAATTGTAAGAACGCATCTAATTTTTATTTCCTGCGTTTTTCCTTCCATTGCACCGTGTTGAGTGGTATGTTCCAAAATGGAACTAACCACATCTTCCTTCAATTCTCCTGTTTCAAAAATATTTTTCAAGTGTTTGGTAACGGCTGGTCGCTGCACTCCAAACAAATCGGCAATTTTTTGTTGTGTAAGCCATATAGTTTCGTTTTGCAAATAGATTTCCACTTTTACATTACCGTTGGGAGTTGTGTAAAGTAAAATTTCAGTTGCAGATTTTTCTTTTATCTTTTTGGTGATGGATTTCATGATAAATCAACTGGTTTAAAAAATTGCCTACCTAAAGAGTATGGCACTAATCCATCATGCTGTAGTCTGCCTATTATTATTGCAGGATGAGTATTAAACTTTTTTGCAAATTCAATTACATCATCTTTAGAAATATTAAATATAAGTAAAATTTCACTTTGTTCTTCTTTTGTAAATGTCCATTTAATAGCAAACTCATCAGCTTCTTTTTCCTTTTGTTTATCTTTATCTGTATAATCAATATTTTCTAAGAAAATGTCTTTTTTACCATGTAATATGATGTGACCTGCTTCATGAAAAAACGTGAACCAAAAACTATCGTTTCGTTTATATCTTCCTGATAGCTGAATAAGCGGTGTGTCGTTCAGCCACCTTGTTGAGCCACAGATAGGAGCTTTTGGCAAACAAGGAGTATGTACTACTTTTACTCCAGCTTCAAGACAAATTCCCTGTAATTTCTGAAAAAAGTTAGAAGGATGTTTTGCCATAACAGATTTAATTTCTGGAAGTGCTTCTTTAAAAACTTTATCTGAATAATTTTTTGTAGTAAGTTCAGTTGCTTGCAATTCTCCTTTTCGCAACCATGCAGATATTGCATACGGTTCTTTGGTGTGAGCCAGTGAAATTCTGAAAGCAATTTTTAGTTGCTGTTTTAAATAATAATCTTCCCATGCTGAATGGTTGCTAATACTAAAAAATGCAAGTAGTTCTCCTGTTTTTTCGCGTAAAGATGTTTTTTGTGGCATCCAGCTTTTATTTATCATCTCAGCAAGGGGAAAAAGCTTTGCCCATTCCAATGATTCGGACAATGCCTCTTTACGTTTTTCACGGGCAATATATTCATCGTAGCTGTGCTGACTATTGAGCCAAAAATGCGCAGGTATTTTCAACACGCTTTCAAATTGCACTGCCATGTCGGGAGTAATAGAACTATTGCCTTTCATTATGGCAATAATTGTTTTTTCGGGTTTGCCTGTGCGAACAGCAAACTCCTTTGGTCCCATTTCCATTTCTTCTAATTTCTCAACAAGTGTTTCACACGGATGAGGAGTTGATTGAGGAAAATATTGATTCTGCTTAATCATAATAATTATTTTTCGTTTTAGTGGTAGTCAACTATTTCAATTATTTCGACTCCTTTTATTTCAAACCATAAGTATCTGCCCGAAGCATCGGTAGGAATTGGTTTTTCGTGTGGCTCAAAAATTAAACGGTAAGGTTGCACAAGGTCGCAAGCCCATTGTCCTTTTCGATTGCTTGTAAGTTCATGATAATTGCCCGGCATTATTTTTACGACTTGTAATGTTTCTGAATTAGCCAATTCCATTAAACGCTGCTTGATTTTTTTTGTCATGATTTGTCCATATTCTTTTAAAAGTTTACGGTCATCATTTACTATTTTTTCAAGTTTGTTATTTGCAAAAGTAATATTCACGGCAAAGATACGAATTTTTTAATTAACAGCAAGTGTAAGTCAAAAATAAATTTCAACATGTTTTTTAATAAATTAATTCCTCACCCTTACCTCCCCACTCATCAACTTTGGCAACAACGTGTCACGAAGTTGTGTAAGAGATTGGATTTGATTTGTATTTGATTTAATTTTTTGCCAGAACTTTTCCCCTGTTTGAACGAACTCATTTATTTTTTCTTTTGGAGAAATTAAAAACTCAATTCTTTTTAATGCTTCCTGATTTATTTTAGGTTGAACTGCACCTGTAACAATTCCCGAAATATTTGTTTGCTTTAAAAAAATATAAATGAAAAAATTTGAGAAGGGAAGAATAGATTGGAAAATATGTGTGTGGTTGTTTACCCAAAATTTTCCAGTGGGCATTTGCAAAATTGGAAATCCTTTCTCTGTTTGCACAGTGCCATCTTCTCCCATCAATATATATTCTCCTTCAAAAATGTATTGATTGATGTAATCCATAATTGTTGCAGCGCCATAGTAAGGATATAATTCTCCTGTTTTCATTTTTGCCCGCTCCATGCTTGAAACTGGAATTCTTTTGCTATCATAAATAGAAATCACATCACCCAACTTTGCAACCTCCCAACTTTCCTCTGCTTCTTCGACAAACCACTGCCTAAAAAGTGTTTCTGCAAGTTGTTCTAATGTTTTATTTTGGCGGTGTAGTAAATCTATTTTATCATCTAAGCTACTGAGGATGGAGGCGATTTGGATTTGTTCGTTGTATTCTGGTAATATCAAAAATAGATTGTCAAAACAACTTTTTGGAACTCGTTGCCTTCCTGATGTTCCCTCAAAATTACCTTCAGCAAATCCTCTGACTTCATCCCATCTTGATAAATAAAATACAAAATCATTATGTGAAATGCCTTCTTTTCCTCTAAAAACAAGAAATTCGGTAGAGCCAAAGCCTATACCATTTTCTAATCCTCTTACCTGACATATTTTGCCATTTTCCAAGCATGGTGTAATGCGTGCAAATAGGGTATCTCTTTCTTGAAATCTTGCACCACTTGACGTTTTTCTTTTTGCAGTTGAAAAGCAAAATTTATTTCCATCCTGTAAATCCTTCATTTCTACAAATGAATATTCTTCAATACCTTTAAGGCTTACCGTTGGGTTAATTGATACAAAATCAGAGAATTTATATTCTTTCCACTCACTCATTACATTTTTGTGTTTTTATTTTCACCATATAAATCAAGGGCATCAATAGCATCTGCCTCTGTACTGTCTTGGTATTCCCCATAATACCAATCGGCATCTGCTTTGGTTTTTATTTTTACAGGTTTCAATTTCAAAATATCGTTGTAGCCATCTTCATACCCTCTAATCACAATTTTTGTGTCGGGTGGCAGGGTTAGTAAATGTTGAATGAGTTCGTTTGCTGTCATTTATCAATACTTTTTCACATCAATAAATAATTTATCTAAATGGTCAAAGTCGCCATCGGTGGTCATAAAAGGAGCATCTAATAAATGAGCAGTAGCAGCAATCCATAAATCATTTTTGCCCATTGTTCTTGCTGAACCTTTTAAACGTTTCCCTGTTTTATCTGTTGCTTTTCTTTTGCTGAAGGCATCAATGCTAGTGTAAACCAAATGCAAATCTTCATTGGCAAAAGTTACATCTACAGCTATTATATTCTCTAAGAAGGCATCAATATCTTTTGTTCGGTCTGCATCCCAATTTCGTTGTTTGGCAAATGATTTTAATTCGCCCTTCGTAACAGATGAAATTACCAGTGTTGGTTGTACATCATAAGTGGCAAGGTCTTTCATTACTGCCTTTGCAATGGAATTATTCCTTAGTATGTGTAAAACAATTGAAGTATCTATTACTATGTATTTCATTAGTCAAGGTCTTTTAACATTTTTTGAAACTCATCATCACTCTCATTGCCGGGCCATTTTCCTATAATAGCGGTCAATGGATTTCTTGATTTACCTGCTTTTAACTGAAATGCAATTTGTTGCTGTGTATCCATTGCCAAAGGTTTTCTTGAAAAGAAAATATCCTTTTTTCCAGGCTCATAATATTCCTGAATTTCAATGAATGAAACTTGTCCATTGGGTTTATAATGTGCCATACCAGAAATCGTTAACTCCTTACCCATGTAATGCACAATACCATCAATCACAACATAATCTTTAGCAAAAGCATTTACAGCACCTTCATTAGTTATTAAAACCAATTTTGATTTTGAATATTTCATTTCATCCAATTTACCATTTATGATTACTTTGGTAGGTTCAGGAATACTATCTTCTAAATTTTCTATTTTTCTAAAATCTTTTAGTGTTACTTCTATTTCAGGTATTGAGTTCCTATTAGAGAAATAAAAAATTTCATTGTTGCTAATAAAATTTTTCTTGAACTTAAGTAATGTTTTTAGTAAAGGTTTATCTAAATTGTCTTTGTCTTCTTCTTCAATCAAGGCAGAACGGAAAGTTTGAATAACTAAAGCCATTGGAGTGAGTTTCAAAACTTCTCCAGTTGGTTTAAATAAATTCAACTGCAATACTTTGAGTGTTTTTTCAAAGTGTTCGCAATCTAATACCATTGAAGTGCCTTCATTTTTATTACCGTTCAAACTTTGCAACCTAATGGCTAATGCTTCTTTAATACTTTTGTCTGGTTTTATTTCACTAAAGCCTCTGATTTTTAGCATCAATGCTTTTGTTGCAATTTCTTTTGTGTTTTGGGTTATTTGATTTAAACGGTCAAACTCCAATAAACCGTTATCTTCTTTATCACCTCTTATTTTTATGTCGTAGTTCATTGTATTGAATTTTCAATTATTAAAATTTTTGCTAAATTAATTTTTATCCACTTATTCAAAATCATCTTCATTAAAGATAAGTAATCGCAATATTTATATTTACAAATTTAGTAACTTCTCCTAATTTATATTCTCTCCACTCGCTCATTTGTTTTCTTTATTATATCGTCAAATATTGGCTTAAATTCTTTACCGAAATTTATGTCTTTACCGTCTGTTTTATTCAATATATTTATTTCATTCTTTCTTAGTTCATAAATCAAGGCCTCTTCAAGGTTTTCGACTTTTTGTTGTACTTTCTTATACTCTTTATATGCTGAAGTGTTTTGATTGCTCTTAATAGTATCAGCTTTCATGTCAGAATAAGGCCATTTTTTAAACCCATCTATTGGATAATGGTGCATGGTTATTGAAATCTTATGAAATTCAGCATCTTTAATACCTTTAAGTCGCAATGCAAGCATCAACTGGTTTTGAGTTGAGTGTTTACTTAATTCTAGATGACCTGAAATCCTGTGAAAAGCTGCACGTGCCGAAGGATAAAAAGGATCACCGGTCATTCCAACATAAAACAATAGCTCATCTTTGTACTTTATTTCAAGCAAATAAATTGAAAAACCAGATACTAAAAAAGATCCCGAAATTTCTAATTTTTTATATTCCTTCCACTCACTCATTTCTTTTCCAAATTAAATCTTTCAATTCCTTGTTCAATATTATCTAATACAAAATTATAAACCGTATCAACTATATAATCAATTTCATCAGAAGTTAACTGTTCGTGGTACAATTTCTTAAAAAATGGTTGCTCATTGTTATTAGATAAATCAAAACCGTACCAATACTGTTCTCTTTTAAAATTCAATATAAAACTTACTCCAAATGTGTTTATCCCTCCTTTTCTAAATCCATTTAACCAACATGAAAATGACAAGGTTCTACCTTTATTAATAAAATCCTCATTTATCCATTCTTCTTTAAGTAAATTAAAATCTTGTATTTCTTTATTCAGACCTGACCACAAGTATTTATGTGAAACAAATAACTCATTAATTTCTTCCATCTTTTTTAAAAGCTTTTCATATAATGGGATTAAGCTTTTTTCAATTATTTCAAAAAGAATTTCAGTGGTTGCAGGTTGTTTTATTTCTGGGCTTTTTATCTGCGAAAGTTTTTCTTTTAAAGCATCGAATCGTTTTTGGGAAGGAGTTTTAAGTTCTTCGTATTCTTTACCTAGTTCAGCTTCCAGTTCTTCTATTGTAGGAATTTCACTTTTTATCTGTTTTGGCAAAGTATTTTCCAGTTTATAATCTGCAACTCCAATGGGTGATTCAATTCCTTTCAGGGAATATCTTACTACGGTTTCGTTTGGTGTTTTACATAAAAGCACACCAATTGTACGTTTATCGTTTTCTCCTTTATATTGTTCGTTAACAGTGTTCACATAAAAATTAAGTTTTCCTGCAAACTCTGGTTTAAAATCGCCCACTTTTAACTCAAATACCACAAAACAGTGCATGTTGTAGTTGTAAAACAATAAGTCGAGAAAATAATCATCGTCTTCAACTACAATGTTTTTTTGATTGCCAACATAAGCAAATCCCTTTCCTAATTCGAGCAAAAACTTTTTCAAATGCTGCATCAATCCTCTTTCCAATTCACGCTCTTTTATTGCTTCGCCAAATCCGAGAAAATCGAAAACGTAAGGATTCTTTAATGTCTGTTGTGCTAAATCGGATTGTAACTGTGGGAGTGTAGTTTTAAAGTTAGTGATAGCCTTTCCTTGCCTTACATAAAGGTTACTAGATATTTGTTCTGCCATAATACTATGACTCCAGCTATTTTCAACCCCTTTTTGCATATAAAACATTCGCTCATTCAAATTTTTTACCTTATCAAGCAATAACTGGTGATGGCTCCATGTCAATTGTGCAGACAGCGTCTGCACAATTATAAGTGGGTTATTCTCAGTGCTATCTATTTGTGCGGACACTATCTGCACAATTCCAAAACCTGGATATGCTTCAGCAAAAGCCCTCATATATTTAAGATTTCTAACTGATAATCCTTTGAAATCAGGAAACTCAATTTTTAAATCAATTGCTAAACGATCAATTACTTTTGCACCCCAACCCTCTTCTTTTTGTTGCTCAAGAATTATATTGCCTATATCCCAGTATAATTTCAACAACTCTACATTTACAACATTTGCTGCTTTATGACGTGCATACCGAATTTTCTCCTTAAGAGAATTTAAAATGGTTATATAATTATTTTGTGGCAGGCTCATACTGAATTTTATTTAAGTTATCCAGAATACGTTTATTCAATTCACCTTCTTCGGCAATTTGTTTTTCAAGCTCAGCCTTTAATGTATTAAACCGTTCTTCAAAATTAAAGTCATCTTCATCATCTGGCAAACCAACAAATCTGCCAGGTGTAACAACGTAGTTTAATGCTTTTACTTCTTCAATGGAAACTGTTTTGCAAAAGCCTTGAATGTCTTCGTATGCTGCATCACTTGTACGCCAGTTATGATATGTATTTGCAACATTATCAATATCTTCTTTGGTAAATTCAAGATTTTTCCTTGTCTTTAAAAATCCCAGATTTCGGGCATCAATAAAAAGAATTTCACGTTTGCGTTTTTGTTTACTACGTCTCAAAAACCAGAGACAAGCTGGAATTTGTGTATTCAGAAATAATTTAGATGGAAGATTTACAATGCAATCAATCAAATCATTTTCGATAAGTGCTTTTCTAATTTCGCCTTCGTTACTTGTTTTAGTAGTGAGTGAACCTTTTGCCAGAACAAAACCTGCCTGTCCGTTTGCAGCTGTGTGATAAAGGAAATGTTGTATCCATGCGTAGTTTGCATTTCCGGCAGGTGGAACACCATAAACCCAGCGAGCATCTTTTTGTAAAAGATCGCCACTCCAATCACTGTCGTTAAAAGGTGGATTGGCAATAATATAATCGGCTTTTAAGTCTTTATGTGCATCATTTAAAAAACTGCCCTCGTTATTCCATTTTACATTACTGCTGTCAATACCACGTATAGCTAAATTCATTTTTGCCAAACGCCAGGTTGTTTGATTGCTTTCTTGTCCGTAAATAGAAATACGATCGGCAGGATTCAACGAAAGTTTATTTCCGTTATTCTTTTTGTAGTGATCCTGATGATATTTTATAAATTTCTCGCTTTGTACAAACATGCCACCACTTCCACAGCAAGGGTCAAAGACTCTTCCTTCATAAGGCTCCAACATTTGCACTAATAATTTTACAACACTGCCAGGAGTATAGAATTGTCCGCCTTTTTTTCCTTCAGCTAAAGCAAACTCACCAAGAAAATATTCAAATACTCTACCAAGTAAATCTTTGCTTTGAGCTTCCTTAGTGCCAAGTGTTGCGGTACTAACTAAATCAACCAAACCGCCCAAACTCGCTTTGTCTAATTTTTCCTGTGCATATACTTTTGGTAAAACACCTTTTAGTGAACTGTTATCTTTTTCAATGGCATCCATTGCATCATCAATGTCTTTACCAATGGTCGGAAGTTTTGCTCTTCCCTGCAACCAAGACCAACGTGCTGAAGGTGGA
Organism: Bacteroidetes bacterium GWA2_32_17; assembly: GCA_001769035.1. GTDB lineage: Bacteria > Bacteroidota > Bacteroidia > Bacteroidales > GWA2-32-17 > GWA2-32-17. The sequence continues at coordinate 4,187 of MENF01000002.1, read as the reverse complement.
ACATAAAAAACTTTTTCAGCAGTGTATTCATTTTTGTCTTCTGGATCGGCTCCTTCACTTTTCTGTGAAGTAAGTTTCTGAAATAACTCATCAAATGCATCAGAAATATATTTCAAAAAAATTAATCCGAGTGCTACATGTTTGTATTCTGCTGCATCCATATTTTTACGGAGCTTATCAGCAGCTTTCCAGAGTTTTTTTTCTAAAGGTTCTTCCTGTTCAGTCTTTGTTTTCTTTGCCATATTAAAATACTTATGAAGCAAAGATAAAAAAAGTTTCTATATTTCATAAATTACTATTGTACAAACTCAATAATTCTTGAATATTCAACTTTGTTATTCAGATTTTTACAACTAACAACTTGTTCCAATTTCCTTCTCGAAAAAATCCACAACCATGGCTTATACCGTTCGTCTTTGTAAACTACCTGAATTAAGCTATCCCTGGATTCAATGCGAACCTTTTGTGTATCACCAATGGCAATGCCTTTTATTGTATAAAATTCATCATGATAATTGAAAACACGAACTGGAATAGTATCATAAATTAAACTATCTTTTAACGTTGTTATGATGTTTTTTTGCTGGTGAATTACCGTTTCAGAAAAATGCTCAACTCGCCTGGGATTAACTTTAAGGTTTTTTATTTCGTAAATTATTTCGGGATAAATATTTTGTAACTACTCAGCCTCTAAATATGGAATTTTTGCCACAGATTGCACAAATTTACGCAGATTTAAAACCACCAAAGGTGGTTTATTGGCGAAAATTGATTAAAAAAGATTTTATTTTAATCTGTGACGTCTGCGTAATCTGTGGCAAATATTTGTTTATGAACTCTTTGAACCGGCTGAGTAGTTACAATATTTTTTAGTTCGTTATATTTTAATTAATTTTTTTTGTATTGCCTTTGCAAGTTTGGAATCAACATTTGTTTGTTTTGCGTATTTATTCCAATCCTGCGATATTACGTAAATATGATTAATAATACTTTCGGCTTTTTTTATATTCATTTGTTTTGCAAGAGTAATAAAATCATTGCGTGTAAAATTTTCTCTTTTTCCGTTTATACTTAACGCCTGATGACTAACCCAAGGGTTTTTAGGACTGTAAGCAAAACAGATATCATAAGCAGGTGCAAGTTTCCATTTTCCTTTTTTATCCATTATGAATGAAAAGTTTTTTGTATGGTCATCGCAATTGCGAGAAAGGACATTGAAAACCATACGATAAAATAACTGTTCCGCCTGTGAATAATCAATATGAAGAGAACGCAATGTTTGAAAAAGCTGTTCATAACTAAAAGCATTCACATCATTAAAATCAAAATGTTGCAATGCACAAAAAGTCTGAATATGTAATTTTTCATTATTTTCAGTTCGGTCGAATCGGCGTGTCATAAAGTGTGCCCTATTGTTTTCTTCAAGCAACCGACACTCCGACATTTCAATCCCTGCATCTTTTGCCATTAAATGATACGCCATTTCTACACGCCCATAACCTTGAGGAGAACCAAGCTGTTTATCAGAAACGCCATCGAATTTAATTAACCAATGGGAAAATCCTTTTGGTGCATTTGCCTGTCCGCTTTTTATTTCGCCTGTTTGCGTATTGTATGCAATTACAGCTTTTGCTCTTGCTCCACCTGCCGAAGTGCCAATCTTTATAATATCTAAAAGAGCTTTCTCTTCGTTTTTATGAAGGTTTGTAGAAAAGTTTTTACGACCGGAAAGTATTTCGTTAGCAAATTTAATAATTTCATTAATTTCAACTTTAGTAGCAGTGTTATTACTTTCATAAATTGGTGGTTCAAATTCTAATGCACCCATTCCACGTACACCAATAAAACATAATAACTCAACAGGGTTCATACTGTCCATAGCTCGCCCATTATGAGCAAGCCAAGTATTAATAAGCATACTACCATAACGGTCAGGAAGCACATCTGCTAAAAGTCCGGGCAATCCTTTAAAAAGAGTATTGTAACGTAATTCATGGAATGAGAACACTTTGACTTCATCAATTGGCATTTTTATTGGTGACAAATCAAGTTCCAGTTTTAAAAAACCAGGGTCGTACTCAAAAGAACCAACACCTGTGGCTTTATCCCATGCCACAGCACCAACATTTGTACCCCATATTTTAACAAGTGCAGTATAAATCATTACCAGTCGCTTTTAGGTTTTTCTTTTTTATTTGTTGTGCTTTTTGCTCGTTTGCGTTTAGTTTGTTCCAATTTTAATAATTGCAAAGGACTAATTTGTTGCTTTATTTGAAAATCCTGCAACATATACAAAAGGTTTAATGAACGCAATATGCGAATAAAAGTTATAAAATTTCCGCTAACACCATTCTCAAACAAACTTAGCGTTTCTCTATTTATGCCCGATTCTTTAGCTAGTTGTACTTGCGTTTTGTTTTGCTCCAAACGTTGATGTTTTATAAATGCACCAATGGTTTTAACCAATGCAGCATCGCTCATCGCCGTCCATTGTTTGTCGTTTAATTCCGTCATAAAATATTAATATTAGATTCAATGTTAGAATTATCCGACAAATATAATATATATTTAATTAATTTGTAACAGTTTTTTAAGTTTTTTTAATTCTTTTCTTCTTTCCTAAATTGCAGAATTTAATTGTATATAATGCTCCAGCCCGAATGGACCAGTTAACAAAAGAAAAAAATGTGAAGGATGTTAGGGAGAGATTGGGGTATATATAAAACATTAGAAATTTAAATAAACGACCAAGAAAAAAAATAAATTTTTTAACACCCGATGAATATTTTTATATAAATTTGCTAAAACAAAAAGTTGCATTTGTGACTTGAATACAGCTGAATATAATATAGGTGGGTTCTAAAAATTCAAATAGCGTCATTGGTAAGGAAGGATTGACTGAAGCAATATCAATGCAGAACTTCGTTTTGTGAGATGCTGAAACAATCCTGTCCTGAACTTGATTCAGGATTGATTCAGGACAGCATGACGAATCTGAATTTTTTAGAAGTCTCCTATAGAATTAATATTCGGCAGGTAAATCTTTCATTTCTTCATAAGTAAAAACTGGTCCATCTTTACAAACGAATAATTTACCAACATTACAACGACCACATTTACCAAAACCACATTTCATTCTGTTTTCAAGTGTAGTAAAGATATCTTTATCTTCGAAACCAATATTTTTTAATACAGGTATTGTAAATTTAATCATTACAGGAGGGCCACAAAGAATTGCTATAGTATTTGCACTTGATAATCCGGCTTTTTCCAAAACTGTTGGAACAAAACCTATTTCACCTTTCCAGTCAGGGGTTTGTCCGCCAGGGTCAACTGTTGTTATAAGTTTAATATCAGGTCTCTCCTCCCACTCTTTTAATTCATTTTTGTAAACCAAATCGGCAACAGATTTTGCTCCATAAACAATTGTTATGTCTTTATATTTTTCACGTAAATCAATTGTATTCCAGATTACGCAACGCATAGGAGGTAAAGCAATACCACCAGCAATATATAACAAGTTTTTTCCTTCCCATTGTTCAATTGGGAATGTGTTGCCATAAGGACCACGAAAACCAACAGTATCGCCAACTTCGGCATTTGCTAATGCTTTTGTTACACGGCCGGCTTTACGAAAAGTACATTCAATATATTCTTTTCGTGTTGGAGCAGAAGCTACACAAAAAGTTGATTCACCTTCGCCCAGAATTGAATATTCACCAAATTGTCCGGCTTTAAAGGAAAAATGAGCAGCGTCTTCTTTGTTTTTAAATTTTAAACGAAAAGTTTTTACGTCGGAGGTTTCTTCAACTATTTGTTCAATCTCCATCAAATAGGGTTTATATATTTTGTCGCACATAGCTTATAAATTTTATTGTTCTATATTCAAAAAGTTCATTGTTTACTGTTCACTGTCCAAAAAAGTTCATTGTTCTACGTTCATTGTTAATATAGTCATACATTGTCATTCAGTTGTTTTTATTGCTATTGTATGACCATTGTTTGACAATTGCGTGACTATTGTTTTTGTTGTTCATTGTTCACCGTTCTATGTTTAAAAAGTTCATTGTTTACTGTTCACTGTCCAAAAAAGTTCAAAAATGTTCATTGTTCTACGTTCATTGTTAATATAGTCATACATTGTCATTCAGTTGTTTTTATTGCTATTGTATGACCATTGTTTGACA
>MENF01000001.1 GCA_001769035.1 Bacteroidetes bacterium GWA2_32_17 | reverse complement strand
CATTTGTCTACAAATTTACTGTAAAGCTATTTCAGGACGAGACAAGCTATCGGATTTGATGCTTTAGAAGTTTTGCTTTATTAATTATTCGGAGTTCGATGTTCACCTCGTTGGATAATCGTTTTGGGCAATATTGCAAATTTAGGATGTACTATTCAACGTGGTGAATTATTCGTTATTAATTCAGTTCTTATATTTATTTTTATGATTTCTTTTATCAACAATGTGCATAATTGCTAAATAAGGATGATTTAACAACATCCGTGGACCCGAATAACGCATTATCTCTTTTATTTTATTTCGCATTCCTTTAGCGTAACAATGTATTTTACATTCGCTACAAACGGGTTTTTGTTGTCCAAAAACACATTTATCAATTTTATTTAATGCATATTTTAAAAGTAAACCGCAAACTTCGCACAATTCAAACTCGTTGTTATGATGATTCTTGCAATACATTTTAAGCATAACTTCAATAGTTTTTCTTTCTCTTTCAAGTCGGTTTTTATTGTTATTCATAACGGCATAAAAATACTAAAGAAACATGTTCTATTTTATAAATATTTTCGCAATTAATCATAATTTTTAGAAAACCTTTTACCAACTTTGTGAAATAATAAAAAATAAATCAAATGAAAAAGTCATCTAAATTAATTGAATTTGCAATTATAGCAACATTTTCCGTTGGATGTGTTAGTAATCAAAATTATAATAATGAAACAGATATGAATAATGAGTACGATTCGTTGGTAAAAGTTTTTGAGTCGAAAACGATACCATTGTACAAAGAAACAAACCTTGCCTATTGGAACGCTTCAATTACAGGCAAAGACGAAGATTACAAAAAATCGTCTGATGCCGAAATTGCTGCTAATAAAGTTTTAGCTGATGTTGCTCTTTTTGCAGCATTTAAAAAAATTAAAGAATCGGGGCAAATTACCGACGAGCAAAAAAAACGCGAACTTAACATGATTTATAACGCCATGTTAACCAAACAAATAGATAGCATAAAAATGAAACAAATGGTAGAACTTGGCAATCAAATAGAACAAAAATTTTCTGTTTTTCGTGCCGAAGTTGATGGGAAAAAATTATCTGATAACAAAATAGAAGAGATATTATCAAATTCTACCGACTCAAAAAAACTTGAAAATGCCTGGTTATCTGTTAAAAAAGTTGGTCCGGTTGTGGCCGATGATATTATTAAACTTGTAAAACTTCGTAACGAAGTTGCAAAATCTTTGGGATTTAACAATTATCACGAAATGAAACTAACACTCGATGACCAAGACCCAAAAGAAGTTTCAGCACTATTTGACGAACTCGATAGTTTAACTTCAAACAAATTCGCTCAACTTAAAAGCGAAATGGACAATGTTTTGGCAAAACGATTAAAAATAAAAAAAGAAGATTTAATGCCATGGGATTATCAGAACCGCTTTTTTCAGGAAGCACCAAAAATTTACAATGTTGACCTTGATGTTTATTTTAAAGGAAAGGACATTGTTGCATTAACAAATAACTATTATGCCGGAATAAACATGGATATTAGTGCACTGATATCACATAGCGACCTTTTCGAAAAACCCGGAAAAAATCAACATGCATATTGTACCGATATTGATAACGAAGATGATATTAGAGTTTTGTGTAATGTTAAGCAAAATCATAACTGGATGAGCACAATGTTACACGAGTTCGGACATGCCTCTTACGATAAATATATTGACCCAAGTTTACCTTATACTTTACGCGAACCCGCTCATACATTTACAACAGAAGCAATTGCAATGCTTATGGGACGTCTTGCTTCAAATGCACAGTGGATTCAGGATATGACTAAAATTGACGATAAAGAAAAACAAAAAATTGCCGACAAAAGCTTTAAAATGTTACGTTTAGAACAGTTAGTCTTTAGCCGTTGGGCACAGGTTATGTATCGTTTCGAAAAAGGTTTGTACGAAAATCCTGACCAGGATTTGAATAAACTTTGGTGGGATTTGGTTGAAAAATATCAAATGCTCAAACGCCCTGCAGATAGAAATCAGCCAGATTGGGCTACAAAAATTCATATTGCAACATCGCCATGTTATTATCACAATTATTTATTGGGCGAATTGTTAGCTTCGCAGTTAAATAATTATATTGTTACAAAAATTATTAAAGGAAACGACATTAAAAATCCTTCTTACGTTAACAGTAAAGAAATTGGAAACTATTTAATCGAAAAAGTGTTTAAACCCGGTCGTAAATACTATTGGAACGATATGATTGAAAAAGCTACTGGCGAAAAACTTACTGCAAAATACTACGCAAAACAATTTGTAGAATAGTTGTAATAAAAAAATCATTCCGATAGCTATCGGAATTAACTTTGACAAGATTAGTTAGTGTCTGTCTATAATGTCCGATTTTTTCGTTATGCTCGTTTTGAAAACAGTCATTTACTATAGTAAACTCCTTGGTTTTCAAAACTTCGCATGCCTCAAACTCGAACATTATAGTTCAGACACTGACTTTATGGACAGACACTAGTTACAAAATTATTTATTTTGTTATAAATGTAAATTATATGCAGTAAAACGATTAGCGAATATTACAGTATTCTTTTAGCTTTTGTTTTTTCGGTAAGTATTAATTCCTGTAAATTTATATCGTAAATTAAATTTATTCCGGGTTTTTTGCCTTTTTCAAAACTGCCTATTTTGTTGTCCATTTGCAAAGCTTTTGCTCCGTTTAATGTTGCCCATTGTAGCAATTGCTCAATTGAAAGATTTTTGAAATTATTTTGCAAAACTTTTAATTCATTAATAACCGAAAGGGAATTATTAGTTGCCATACTATCGGTGCCGATACAAATTTTATCGTTTTCGTTTTTAAAAAGTTCAATATTGGGCAAAGTGTTACTAATATAAAGATTGGATTTTGGACAAAATACCCAGTAATGATTAGGAAAAAGTTTGTTTGCTGATTTAATGTCGTTGCTATTTGTGAAAACATTATGAATTAACAGAATATTATTGTTTTTAGGCAAATATTGTGCTATTGATTCAAATGAGCTTTTATTTGTTATTGGAAATGTGTGTTTATTTAAACCGAAGTTTTCGAGAAATTTATAAAGCTCGTTTTGTTCGCCCACAAATAGCTCATCCTCCTCTTTCGACTCCTGGTTATGAAATGAAATTATACTTTTATTATCTTCTGCGATTTGTTTAATCTCATCATATAACGGTATTGAAACCGAATAAGAAGCATGCGGTGTAATTGACACTATTCCTGAATTTGAATTTATTGCTTCGTTTGCAATTTGTTTAGCTTTTTCAATTTTGTTGCTTACCTGGTTTTCTTTTAATCCTAATACTTCAATAAAATTATAATATGTTATTTTACTTTTCGATTTTATAAGAAAACTATCTTCAGTATTGCAAATATCGCCGCATGCAACAATTCCATTTAATTGCATTTCTTTATCGGCTTTAGCAATTTTTTCAAAAATATCACCTTCGTAACCACCTCTTTTAATCAACATCTGCTCAACAAAGCCTACAATATTTTTGGTTTTATCTAACATCCCCCGCATATACGAGAGTTCGAGATGGCAATGTGCATTAATAAAACCCGGGCAAATAATTCCGTTGTAATGTTCGAGCGACGAAATTTCGGTAAGTTTTCCTTTTGTATCAATTAAATCAATAACAGTACCATCATCATCAATTACAAGTATTCCGTTTTTTAGGAGTTTCCCTTTTCCTGTGAAGATATAAGAAGCCGAAATTTTGCGCATTTATTTATTTTTTCGTAATTTACTGGTATCGCTATTCATAACATTTCCTTCCAATAAAGACAGGCGTTGAATAACATCTTCGTAAATTTTTTTGAACTGGGCAGTATCTTTGCTGTAATATTTAATATTTTCTTCGAAAGTTTTTTTGTTTATATTATGTTTGCCAACTATTTGATTATAAAACTTTTCTGAATTAATTTTATATGGTTTTTGTTGAACAGAAGGCGAAATTAATATAGCATCTCCAAGGTGCATATCGGTAATAATGTTTACCATTGTGTCTTTATTTATTAAAATTGCCGGTTTATTTTGCTTGTTGGAACAAGCTGCAAATAATAAGAGCAAAATAAATGAAAAAAATTTAACAACTTGCATTTTACTCGATTTTTGCCCTTGACTCCGATTCTTTAAACTTATTAAATCTGATACCAAGCATAAGCTCATGCGTGCCTGTACTGTATTTTTTTATGTCGGTAGTTGATAAATCATAAGAATATCCAAACAATAGCTGGTCTTTATAATTATATCCGACCATTACTGCTAAAGCATCTTTAGTCCGGTACGAAAACCCTAACCAAACCATATTTTTATATGTAACTTTTGCACTAATATCTGCCTGAATGGGTGCAGGTGAAACAAATTTAAGCAAAAGAGTAGGCTCAACGTCAAAATCATCACTTATCTGATATAAATATGAGCCGTAAAGCATAAAATGACTTTTAATCTTATTAATTCCAAGCTGTTCAACTTCTTTAAAATTAATATTGTTGTTAAATAACTGATTTACTGCAAGTCCAACTGAATAGCTTTTGGAATATAAAAATAATCCTAAGTTAGCATCGGGTAAATAGTCAGTGTACATACCATTTGATAATGTCTGGTCATTCTGGTCGTGAAGAATTATTCTTGAGCCGTCAATTTTATACTGGAGTAATCCTAAACTTAATCCTGATGAGAAACGTAATTGTTCATTTATTTTAACATTATACGCATAACTTCCATACAAGCCGGTTCGCGAGGTTGGTCCTGTAACATCATTAAAAACATATCCCCCAAAGCCCATATTGCGGGTTTTGTGTGGTCCGCAAACGCTTAAAATATAAGTTCTTGGTGCATCGGTAATTCCGAGCCATTGATAACGGTTATTCGATTTTGCCTGATAATAATCTTTTGTTCCGGCAACAGCAGGGTTATATACGTAATCGTTAAACATATATTGACTGTACATTGGAACCTGTTGCGATACAGCAAGTTCTGATAGCGTAAGCAATAATAATGTGTAAATATATATTTTCATTTTATCTCATAATAGTAATTGGTCCGGTAATGGGCTTTGTATCTATCTCATCGTGCAGATTAATTATGTAATAATAAGTACCTGTTGGAAGTGGTTTTCCTTTGAAATTTCCATCCCAGCGTTCACTGTCGGGATAACCTTTTGAGTAGAAAAGTTTTTCGCCCCAGCGGTTAAAAATCTCAACTTCTATATTTGGGTAATATCCTATTAAGTCTATTATCCACACATCGTTAGAACCATCACCGTTAGGAGTAATTCCGGTTGGAATAATAATTTTTGGAATAACAGTAACTGTAACAGAGTCTATCTCAACACAACCATAAGAATTTGTTGCATAAACAATGTATATTGTTGTTAAATAAGGTGTTGCTGTAGTTGTAGCAGTAGTGGAATCAGATAATCCTGTAGTCGGATACCAAATAAATGTTGCTGACAAATCAGTTGATGTTGCTGTAAGTATAGCACTATGTTCAAATAAAATAGTTTGGTCAGTTCCCGCATCTACACCAACCTGAGGATAAACCTGAATGATAACCGAATCAACATCATAACAAATGTTATCCCAGGCAGTGAAATAATATGTAGTAGTTTGATTTGGTTTTGCCCATGGGTCAAATACAGTTGAGTCGCTTAAGCCAGTTGTAGGCGACCAAGAGTAAACATTTCCACCGAAACCAAAAATTTGTACAGTATCGCCATAACAAATTATAGTATCGTGTTTTGCTGTTGCATTAACAATTATACTTGCACCTATTGTAGCAGAATCAACTTTAATACAACCTATCGAATCAGTTACAGTAAGCCAGTAATTTCCAGCAGTAACATTATAAATTGAATCTGTAATACTATCATTTGACCATAAGAAAGTATAAGGCGAAATACCTCCGGATACAATTGCTGAAACCGAACCATCAGTTGTGTTGTTATTACATAATGCACCAGTAGTAGTTAAACTTGTTATAATTGCAGGTGGACTTGTTAAGCTATATGTTAAACTATCCTGACAGTTATGTGAATCGGTAACAGTTAACATATATGTTCCAACACAAAGATTTTGTAATACAGAATCAATAGAACTGTTATTCCATAACAAATTGTACAATGGTGTACCACCTATAATCGAAACAGTTAACGAACCATTGCAATCAGTATTACATATTATTGACAAACTATCAGAAATAATTGCATATAAACTATCGGGTTGTGTAATATTTACAAGTTTAACGCGAGAGCATAAATTTAAGTCGCTGACTGTAACCAAATACATCCCGGCACATAAACTATCTATAGTTACAGTAGTATCAAGAGTATTCCATATATATTCATAAGGCATTGTTCCACCCGACGCTGAAACTGTTACCCAACCGTCACATTTACCAAAACATGAAACCATAGATGAACCGCTAACTAATAATGACATATTTGAGGTATCTGTAACTTCAAAATTCAAATTTTGTGAGCAACCATTAGCGTCACTAACAGTAATAAAATATAAATTTGCACAAAGCGAATCAATCATTGCAGTTGTTGCACTGTCGGCATTTGCATCCCATTGGTAAGTATAAGATGGAGTTCCACCGCTTGCCTGCGCAGTTACAGAACCGCTGCAATCGCCACCGCAATTTACCTGCTGAATGTTAATAAAAGATACCAACATTGTATCCGGTTCAATAAGATTAATTGAATCAATTACAGCACAGCCACCAACACCGGTAATTGTAACAATATACCAGCCACCGCATAAGTTGGAAATTGTTTGAGTAGTATCGCCGTTTGACCAGTTAAATGTATATCCGAATGAGCCGGATGGATTTGAAACAATGCTTCCAACGCAAACGCCATGGCATAATACCTGATTGGCAATAGAAAGATTTGCCAGCATTGTTCCCGGGTCAACAATTGAAACACTATCTATATAAATACAACTTGCATTATCGGTAACTGAGTAATAGTAAGTTCCGGGGCATAAGTTACTTGCTATTGAATCTGTTTCACCCGCAATTGACCACTGGTATAAAACATAAGGGGGAGTTCCACCGGATGGTATAAGAATAATAGAAGCATCGCATAAGCCGGTACAACTTATTGGAATTATTGAATCGGTAACTGTTAAGGTAGCAGCATCTGTTATTGTAATCATTGCAACTCTTGAACATAATAAGCTATCGGTAACTGTTACAAAGCAAATTCCCTGACATAAGTTAGTTGCAGTAGGAGTTGTTTGTCCGCCACAAGACCATAAATATGTATAAGGTGGATAGCCACCTGTTGCCTGAACTGTAGCACTTCCATCGCAAGAACCAGAGCAGGTTACCATATTTGTGTTAATAATTGATATACTTAAATTTGAAGTATCAATAATTGCAACACTGTCAATTACTGTACAACCATTAAAATCAGTAACGGTCAAAAAATAAATATTGCCACACAAACTATCTGCATAAAGCGTATCGCCTGTATTTGCATTTACATCCCAATTATAATGATATGTAGGCGTTCCGCCTGTTACTTGTGCTGTTGCTTCGCCTGTACAATTTCCACCACCGCATGCAATTTGAGTAACATTAATAAACGATAATTGTAAACTATCAGGTTGAGTTATTGTTATAGAATCAACTGCCTGACATAAATTAGAATCAGTAACAGTTAAAATATAAGTACCGGCACATAATCCGCTTATTGTGTCATTTGTTGAAGAAGTTGACCATAAATAACTATAAGGTGCAATTCCTCCCAAAACACTTGCAGTTACGCTACCATTACAATTGTTATAACAAGTAATTGGTATAACTTCTGAAAGTGTTAAAATAATTGGTGGTGGAGAAGTAATATCAATAGAATCAATTATAGAACAATTATTTGTATCAGTTATTATTACGTGATAAGTTCCTGCACACAAACCTATTGCGGTATCGTTAGTTTGACTTAAAGCATCGTCCCATAAATAACTTAAGCTGCCAGTGCCACCGCTTGCATTTACTATTCCTATGCCGTTGCAACTGGAAGAACATAAACTATTTACTGATGATGTAGAGCTAATAAGTTGAGCAGGGTCGGTAACAGTTACTTGTATTGTTCTTGAGCAAATGCTGTCATCAAAAACAGTTACTGTAAGATTTGTTGTGCTGCAAAGATTTATTGCTGTGGGTCCGGTTTGCCCATTACTCCAGATATAAGTATAAAAAGGTGGAGTGCTGGAAGGGTAACCGCCTGTAGCAAGCACAGTAACAGTTCCATTGCACTCTCCGAAGCAAAGCGGAGGTGTGTTAGAGATTATATTTAAAGCTAAATTAGATGTGTCAATAATATTTACCATGGCAGTATCAGTACAACCATTAAAATCGGTAACCGTAACTCCGTAAAATCCAGCACATAAACTGTCAGTAGTTACAATTGTATCTCCATTATACCAAATATAAGAATAAGGAGCAGTTCCGCCACTTCCGTCAACAGTAGCCGTTCCGCTGCAATTTCCCTGACAACCAACCATTGTAGTATTAGTTATGGTTGCAATTACCGGCGATGGAGTATTTAATGTTTGAATTGTAACGACCGTACATCCATAAAAATCTGTAACAGTTACAGAGTAATTTCCGGCACATAAGCTATCGGCGACCTGATTTGTTTCTGTTACATTTGGCGACCAAGCATAAATATATGGACCAACTCCTCCCGATGGGTTTGCAGTTAAAATTCCATTACACACACCATTACACGAAATATTTTGAGTTATATTGAGTGTTGCATTTAATATTGGAGGGCTTGTAATTGTAACTGTTTGTGGAGCAACGGGACAAAAATTAGCATCTGAAACAGTTACGCCACAAGTTCCGGCAGGAAGATTTGTTGCTGTTTGTGTTGTTTGACCATTACACCATAAATAAGTGTAGGATGGTGTACCTCCTGAAACAGTTGCTGTGGCTGTTCCATTACTATCAGAATTACAAACAGGGTTTGTAACAGAAGTTGTAAAATTAAGTGCTTGTGGTTCTGTAATTACTACCATTAATAAACGGCTGCATGAATTGGCATCTGTAACAGTAACAATATAGGTTCCATTACATAAATTTATGCCAGAACCACCTCCCGGCCATTGATATGTATATGGTGGAGTTCCACCCACAGCAGCTACCGTTGCCTGTCCGTTACAATAACCTAAACAAGTCGGATTTGTTGATGAAACAAGATTCAGTTGAAGATTAGAAGTGTCTTTTATTTGTACTAAAGCAGTATCGGTACAACCATTTATATCAGTTACTGTAACAGTATAAAAACCAGCAATAAGATTTGAGTATGTGTCTGTAAAATCTCCGGTAAATCCATTAGGCAACCAGTCATAAGAATAATTTGGTGTTCCTCCTATAGCCGTTACGGTGGCACTTCCTGTTGAATCTCCATTACAATTAACATCAGTTTGTGATGAAATTGTTGCTGTTAATATAGCAGGTTCTGTAATAGTAACTGTAGATGTTGTTGTACAGCCATTAGTATCAGAAATAATAACAGTACAAACTCCTGCACATAAATTTATTGTATTTGAAGCAGTTCCACCATTACACCATAAATATGTATATCCTGGAGTTCCACCATTAGCAGTAACAGTTGCAGTACCATCGCATAAACCATTACATGTTACATTTGTTTGAGAAGTAATTGAAGATGTTAAAGCTGAAGGTTCAGTTATTGTTACACAAGTTGTTGCAGTACATCCATTGAAATCAGTAACAGTAACGCAGCAAACTCCTGCACATAAACCTGTTGCTGTATCATTTGTTTGTCCGTTACACCATAAATAAGAATAAGGAAGCGTACCACCTCCGGGGGTTACAGTAGCAGAACCATTACATAATCCATTACATGTTACATTTGTTTGTGAGGTAATTGTTGCCGTAAGTATTGCAGGTTCGGTAATAGTTACACATGTTGTTGCAGTACATCCATTGAAATCAGAAACAGTAACGCAGCAAACTCCTGCACATAAACCTGATGCGGTTGCAGTAGTTTGCCCGTTGCACCATGAATAATTATATGGCGGGGTGCCGCCACCACCTGAAGCCGTAGCAGAACCATCACATAATCCGTTACAGGTTATATTTATCTGAGATGAAATAGAAGCGATAAGAGGAGGGGGAGCAGTAATTGTAACCGAAGATGTTGTTAAACAGCCATCGTTATCAGTAACAGTAACTACACAAATTCCTGCACACAAATTGTCAGCAATTGAAGTTGAATCGTTATTACACCATAAATAAGAATATGGTGGTGAGCCGGGAACTACAATTGTAACTAAAGCAGAAGCGTCGCATTGTCCATTACATGAAATTGGACTTATAATATTTGTATTTGCAGTTATTGCATAAGAATTTGTAATAGTTACTGAATCAGTTGCTGTGCATCCGTTTACTTCTGTAACTGTTACAAAATATTGCCCCGAACAAAGACCTGTGGCAGGATTAGTAGTCTGTCCGTCTGACCATATACATGTATAAGTTATAGGTGAATAACCTCCCGAAATATTTGCAGTTGCCGAACCATTACAAACACCGTTGCACGAAGCATTTACTATTGAAATGGAATCAATATTCAGATTTACATCTACAATAGTAACACAAGTAGAATCTTGACATCCATTAAAATCTGTAACAGTAACACAATAAGTGCCTGAGCATTTATTAGTTATGGTATCACTTGTTTCGCCACCTGACCACATATAAGTATATGGAGGTTGCCCGCCACTTGGAGTTACCGTAGCAGAACCATTGCAATATTGTGAAGGATATAAACTTGGTTCAAAATTAATTTGCCACGAAAAAACATAACCATTATCAATACCCCAGTTATCACAAATTTCCATATTCCAAATGCCATTTAATGGACATCCGATAAGTTGAGATAATTGCGTTTCGGGAGTTATATAATTGGTATTGTTAGTTATGTCAGTAGGTGAAATAGGGCTTGTTCCTGCATCTAAAATATTTAGTAATCCATGTTGTGGATAGATTTGAGACCAGCAATAAGTCCACCCTGTACCTGCTGGATTTCCTGTTGTATCACAACTACTTGTTCCAGCATCATCAATGGGTTGACCTAAAAATGCTCCTCCACTCCAATCAAAAGAATCAAGCACTACACTTTGATTGTTTGGACAAACAATTCTGAATGATAAATCGCCTGCATATGAATGTTCCATGTTAACACAAATAGATAATAGATCATTAGCGGAAAGGACGGTAGCACTTGGAGAAAAAGTATTAATATTTACATCGGTTTGATAGCATTGCTCTGGACAGCTTGGTCCATCGGGGACAAAAATGGCATCTCCTACAACTCCGGTGGGCTCACCATGGCAAGACATTGTGGAATCTGTAATTGTTGCGATTAATGCAGGTGGTGAAGTAATAGTTACACAAGTTGAATCCCAACATCCATTTGCATCAGTAACAGTAACGCAACAAATTCCTGCACATAGATTAATTGCAGTTTGAGTTGTTTGTCCATTGCACCATAAATAAGTATAAGGTGTTGTTCCTCCAACAGCCGTAACAGTTGCAGTTCCATCACATAATCCGCCGCAACTTACATCAGTTTGTGAAGTAATACTTGCAGTTAATAAATCGGGTTGGGTAATTGTTACTGTATATGTTGTTGTACAAAGATTTGCATCTGTAATTGTTACTGTACAATTTCCTGCACAAAGTCCGGAAACATTTGTTGTTGTTTGCCCATTACACCAGATATATGAATATGGCATTGTCCCACCCGAAACAGAAATTTGTGCTGTTCCATCGCATAAACTATTACACGAAACATTAGTTTGAGAATCAAGATTTACCGAAAAAGCAGGTTGTGTAATAATTACTGAATCTATTGTAGTACAACCATTTATTTCACTAACAGTAACAAAATATTGTCCAGCACATAAGTTGTTAATAGTTTGAGTTGTACTGTCGTTTGACCAAAGATAGGTAATGGAAGTATAACTTCCAGAAATATTAACTGTTGCCGAACCATTGCAAACTCCGTTGCACGAAGCATCTACTTTTGAAATGGAATCAATGTTTAAATTAACATCAGTTATAGTAACACAAGTTGTAGCACTACATCCAATACTATCAGTAACAGTAACGCAATAAGTGCCAGAACATAAATTAGAATTTGTAGAATCTGTAGAGCCGGCATTTGACCAGATGTAAGTAAATGGAGGCGTTCCACCAACTGGAGTAACAATTGCCGAGCCATTACAGTATTGATAAGGATAAGTTGACTGGTCGAAATTTATTAACCATGAAAAAATATAACCATTATCATATTCCTGATAATCAGTTACGTCAACAGTCCATGTTCCATTTATTGGACAACCTAATAAATTTGTGAATGATTGATAAGGAGTGTAAGTTCCAACAGGTAAATAAAATCTATTTATGTGAGAATAGCCGTCATTATCAACATAAGAATATGTATAATTATTCGACTCACTAACCATTGTTCCATAAGTTGCGCCTGATGGTATAAAACAATAATCGTAACCAGTTCCAGGGTTTATATTACTACTTGTATCTGGAAAACTATTAGAAACTGGTTCACCCAAATAAGTTCCTCCACCGCCAGGATATTCTTTTAGTGAAATTGATTGACCATTTGGGCAAGTTAAGATTATTGATAAATCTCCCAACCATGAGTGTTCCATGTTAAAACAAATAGAAGTTATATCAGAAACACTATTAATAGTAGCACTTGGTGGAAAATCTGTTTGGATAATGCTTGTAGAATAAGAAACTCCTGTACCGTCAGGTAAGAAAGTTGTACCAGCAACTTCAGTAGGAAAACTACTGCACGACATTGTGGAATCGGAAATAACTGCAGTAAATGAATTTATTACAACAGTAGTAGTAGCAACAGCAGTACATCCTCCCGCATTTGTTACGGTTACTGAATATACCCCTGCCATTGCGAGAGTTGCATTCGGTCTGGTTGGATTTTGTAATATACTGGTAGGACCATCGGGGAAAGCCCAAATATATGAAGTTGCAGCAGTAACATTTAATTGTATGGTAGCACCTTCACAGTAAGGTCCTGTGTTGGAAGCTGTTGGAGTTGGTAAAGCATTTACCACAACAGTTGTAGTAGTAACAGCGGTACATCCGGCAGCATTAGTCACAGTA